>NZ_JBFUIU010000178.1:0-13423 GCF_056401695.1 Variovorax sp. P4_D9 | reverse complement strand
ACTACCGGCTCGCTTGAGCCGTTCCGCCAAGCGCTCAACAGTCGGCTTATCCCCCACGATTAATGTCTTCATCCACGACTCCTTGAGGTTCGTGGGCTGACATCATATCTAATCTATTGAACGCAAATTGATATGAGCGCCAGTCGTGATGTGAAGGCCGCCAAAGGATTCTTTCGCAAGGCGCTGAAGACTCAAGGACGACCTCCTGTGAGCATCACGCTGGACGGCTACGCAGCGTCGCACCGCGCGGTGCGCGAACTGCCTGCGCAGAACCCCAGATGGAAGGACACGCGGCTGCGATCGTCGAAGTACCTGAATAATCGCATAGAGCAAGACCATCGGAACGTGAAGTCGCGTATCAAGCCCATGCTCGGCTTCAAAGTCTTCGAGCAAGCAGCGGTGACGATAGCCGGCGTGGAGTTGCTGCATCGCATTCGCAAAGGTCAATTCAATCTCGGACGTCTGCGTCTGAAAGGCCAATCTGCGCCCGCCATCTGGAACGCGGTGCTTTCGGCATGAGCGGCACAATGCATTCCCGGAGTCGTTCGGGCGCACGGAAAATTTGCACCAGAACCGGCAGATCCGCGCCCTGCGCGAGCCCGAAGGCCGCCACCGCGCCGCGGTAACGCGTCTGCGCCAGCACGTTGGCCAGCGTGTGGCTGCCCACCGAGTCGATCGCACCGGCCCAGCGTTCCTTGGCGATCGGGGCACCTGGCTCTGACAGCGTGCGGCGGTCGATGACCTCGGCCGCACCCAGCTCGCGCAGGTAGTCCGTCTCTTCCAATCGGCCGGTCGAGGCGACCACCCGATACCCCAGCTTGGACAACAAGGCGATCGCGATGGAGCCCGCGCCGCCGCCCGCACCGGTAACCAGCACGTCGCCTTGGTCCCGGGTCACGCCGGCATGCTCCAGCGCAAGCACCGACAGCATCGCGGTGTACCCCGCCGTGCCGACGGCCATGGCATCGCGCGTCGAAAAAACGTCGGGCAGTTTGACCAGCCAGTCCCCATTGACGCGCGCCTTCTGCGCCAAACCTCCATGGTGGGTTTGGCTCAGGCCCCATCCGTTGGCGACAACGCGGTCGCCCACCGCGAACCCTGCGTGCGAAGAGGCTTGCACGACACCCGAGAAATCGATGCCCGGAATCAGCGGGAACTGGCGAATCACAGGCGCGTGGCCGCTGACCGCCATCGCGTCCTTGTAGTTCACCGTCGAATAGTCGATCGCAACGGTGACGTCGCCCGGCATCAGGTCGGCCTCGTCGAAGTCGACCAGGGCGGTGGAAATCACATCGCCCGTCTTGGTGGTCAGCAGTGCCTTGAATGTCATGGTCATGTCTCCTTTTGGGTCACGGGTTTCATAGGTCCAGGGGCAAAAAAGGCCGGATGAAAACGCAATCCGCCGCTGGAGCGAGATGCTCCCGCATCGGCACCACCGCTCCGATCCACCGTGATGATGGTCGCCGAAGCACGCTCGTGCGTGGCCTGCCTGGCTCGGTTTGCGAATCRTTTGACATAGCGTTTCATCAGTGATGAGGTTCTCAATCGCGAGCCTTCCGCGCTCAACCGCGCGCCCGCAGGCGCCGCGTGCGAAAGGTGCCCCAACCGCTGTTGAGAGCAGCCTTCAAGAACGCTGACAGCCCTTTCTCGTCGGGACGTGGCTCGCTCCCTCTTGCAATGCGCTTGAGCTGGCGCGTGTACCAAAGCACTTCCATGATCCCCATGCGATCGACAGCCTTGAAGCCGGTATGGATGGGACGCACCTGCTGCAGGCTGTCGCGCCCTTGAAGCAAGGCAGCGGGCGCGTCCGGATCGATCGCCAGCAGTCGCGCCAGGCCTATCAGATCCAGCGCGCCGGAGCGCAGGGCAGCATTCATGCCGGCCGCTGTGCGGAAACCGCCGGTGACCATCAGCGGCACCTTCACTGCGGCGCGCACCTTCTCGGCGAATTCGAGGAAGTACGCCTCGCGGGCCGCGGTGGAAGCTTTCTTCGCTTCCTGCATCGCACCGCTCATGGCGGGTGCCTCATAGGTGCCGCCGGAGATTTCGATCAGGTCGATGCCCACATCGGCCAGCGCGCGGATCGTCTCGATCGATTCTTCTTCGGTGAAGCCCCCACGCTGAAAGTCGGCCGAGTTGAGCTTGATTCCCACGGGGAAGTCGGCGCCTACATGGCGGCGGATTTCCGCGTAGACGGCCAGCACGAAGCGCCGCCGCTTCTCGGGACTGCCGCCCCATTCGTCGCTGCGGCGGTTGTGATGCGGAGACAGGAACTGGTTAACCAGATAACCGTGCGCCCCGTGGATTTCCACGCCGCTGAACCCGGCCTTCTTGCAGATGGCCGCACTGCGCCCGAAGCGCTCGATGATGTCCTGGATCTCGGACGTGGTGGCTTCGCGCGGGGTCTCGAAGAATGTCGCCATGTCCTCGCGGAAAGGAACGGCCGAGGGAGCGAGGTTGTAAGCATTCAACCCCTTGCTCGATTGTTTGCCTGGATGGTTGAGCTGTGCCCAGATGGCCGTCCCTTGCCCGGTCACCGCCTGGGCCCACTGCCGCAAGACAGGCACGTCCGCCTCGTCCTCGATCACCACGTTGCCGGGCTCGCCCAGTGCGCGGCGGTCGATCATCACGTTGCCCGTCATGATCAGTCCCAGGCCCGACGCAGCCCACCGTCGGTACAGCCGAATCAACTCCGGCGTGGGACGATTGTCATAGGTGCCCAAGGTCTCGCTCATGGCAGCTTTGGCAAGGCGATTTCGAAAGACGGCACCATTAGGCAGCAGCAAGGGCTGATTGAGCAAGTTGGAATCAGATGTGGACGCGTTGCGCATGTGGAGTGCCCTGCAGATGGGGTGAAGTGGATGGCGAATTCGCCGGGATGTGGGCCATGGCATGTTCGGTCAGCGCGGCGATGGTCAGGCTCGGGTTCACGCCAAGATTGGCGCTGAGCATGGAGCCGTCGCAGATCAGCATGTTCTGATAGCCGAAGACGCGGCTTTGGAAGTTCATCACGCCGCGCTCTGGGGCGTCCGCCATTGCGCAGCCGCCCATGCAGTGGGCAGTCGTCGGAATATTGAACAGAATTTCGGTCAACAAGGTCACGGGGATGCCACCCAGTGCTTTCGCGCCTTTCTCCAGGAACGCATTGGCTTCGGGTATGAAGGTGGGAATCGGGTCGCCATTGCTGCACAACCGCTTGCCAAAGGGCCAGTACCACCGGCGCTTGAACTGCATATCGATGAAGGAATCCACCGTTTGCATCACCACGAACAGGACGGTCTGACGGGCAAATCCTATCGGGTTGTGCACCCGCATCGCACGGATGGGATGTGTCAGAAGCGTGAGCAGCCACGTGAGAATCCGATGCCATCCGGCACGACCGCCGCTCAGGAGGGTCATCATCAGGCCTGTCGCGTCCGATCCCTCCGGGTACCGCACCGCCCCGATGTGGGTGCGCGCGTCGATGTAGACGCCTGCGCCGCCGGCTACGCCGGCCGACATGCTCTTGTCCTTGGAGGGGAAGCGAACACCGACGAGCGACTCGGCGTTGGTACGTACACGTTTTCCGAGGTCGTCACTGATGCGAGGCAACGAGCCGCTGTTCTTGAGCTGAAACAGCAATTCCATCGTGCCCAATGAAGAAGCGGCAAACACCACGCCGCGACAGCGGAAGCTGCGTCTTTGTTTGTCGAACCACGCCGTCGAGCGCTCTGTGAAGACTTCGTAGCCGTCGCTGCCGTCTTCTTTGCCGTTGAGTGGACGCACGTCCACCACCTTGGTTTCGGCAAATACTTGTGCCCCCCGTTTTTCGGCCAAGTAGAGATAGTTCTTGTCGAGCGTGTTCTTGGCGTTGTGCTTGCAGCCGACCATGCAGCCACCGCAACCGATGCATGTCCCGCGCTCCGGGCCCTCGCCACCGAAGTAAGGGTCGGCGTAAGTCCGTCCACCCGGCTCGCCCTTGGGAGCAAAGAAGGTCGCAACACGGCCGTTGTGGAATGCGTGTCCCACGTCTTGCTGCTCGGCCATCTTCTTGAGTCGAAGATCCGCTTCTCCCAGCATCTTGTTTTCGGTGACTCCCAGCATCTTTTCCGCGATCGCATAGTAGCGGGGCATGACGCGTTTCCAGTCCTGAAGTCTTGCCCAAGAGCCCTCTTCCCACACCGTTTCTGGTGGAACCAGCAAGGCATTGGCATAGGTGATGGAACCGCCACCGACCGCGTTGCCGCTGAGAACCATGACGTGACGAAACAAACGCATGCTGTAGAAGCCATGCATCTTCAGCGCTGGCAGCCACAGCCAGCGCCGGGCATCCCAGTTGGTCGTGGGAAAGTCATGCGCAGTCCATCGTTTGCCCATCTCGATGACGCCCACCGAGTAACCCTTCTCGACCAGACGCAAGGCCGACACGCTGCCGCCGAAACCCGACCCGATCACGATGTAGTCGAAGTCATAGGGCTCGCTCGTCTTTTCCTGACCTAAGGTGCGCATGTCTTGTCTCCATTCTTCTGTGTAATTTTTGTGGCGCTGACGCTGACGGTACGGGGACTCTTCCGGGCGATCCCGGAGTTAGCGCAGCCGGGCCTGGGAGAACTCAGAAAGCGGTGCGGTCGTAAGGGGAGACGACCTTCGGCGGCTGCAGGAATGCGGTCAAGCCCTGGAACCACATCACCTCCTGGAAATCGCCGCTGATGGTCAAGTCCTTGCTGCCCAGGCCCCTCAGGAAGGCGGCCTGGCTGTCCTTGGCGGAAAGGATCGCGAAGCCCTTTGCGGCATCGGTGAAGTTCAGGGTGAACTGYGGATTCACCGCGAGGCCGGCCGAGGATCGGATCGCGCCATCGCGGATGGCGTAGTGGCGGCCGATGCCGGATGCAGTGCGGATCTGAAACACTAAACTCTTGCCGGCGACGTAGCGCGCACAGTCGGGGTTGTTCTTGATCTGTCGTTTCAGGAGCTGCGTGAACGCCCACAGCAGGAACTTGAACTTGAGCATGGGGAGGGTCTTCTGGATGCTGGATCGTGGATGGGGGTCGATGCGTGCCGGGGCCGTCACTCGCTCAGAAATCGCACCGCGTGATGCAGAAAGCGCTGCGGGCACTGGAACTGCGCACCGTGGCCGCAGTCGGGGTAGATGAACAACTGCGCGTTCGGCAGGTTGCGGGCCATGTAGAACGAGTTGACGGTCGGGATCATTACGTCGTTCACGCCGTTGAGGATGAAGGTGGGCTGCTGGATGCTGCGCAGGTWGGCGAAAGGATCGTCTTCCGACAGCCTAGGCAGGTACAGCATGTTGGCCTCGATCTGCGCCTTGGCAACCTCTTGTGACGACGGCGGGTCTTGGTCGACGCGCTGATGACGCCGCTGCCAGAATTCGCGCGCGGCCTGCTCGGCTTGCGCCGATCGACCAAAGAACAAGTACACGAAGTCTTCGAAGATGGGCGCCGGCCGTGGGGCCGTGGTCAGCACTTGCGGCTCCATGTCCGGGTTGCCGCCGCGCGGGCCGGTGCCCAGCAGCATCAGTTTGCGCACCAGCTCGGGATGACGCCAGGTCAGGTCCAGCGCTTGGAAGCCGCCCAGCGAGAAGCCCAGAACATCGGTTTTCTGCAAACCCAGCGCGCGAACGAAGGCGGCTGCGTCATCGGCCATGTCCTCGATGCGGGTGCGCGGCTGGCCGCTGGACGAAGCGACGCCACGGCCGTTGTAGAGGATGACTTCGCGGCCTTCGGCAAGACCATCGGTCATCAACGGGTCCCAGTGGTCCATGCCGCCGCGGAAGTGCTGCAGGAGCAACAGGGGCGGCTGCTCGGAATCAGGGTTGCCCCAGCGGCGGTAAGCGAATCGCGTACCGTCGACATCCGCGAAGCGTGTGGGCGTGGTGGTATGGGTGTCGGTCATGTGCTTGACTGTTGAGGGGTCGGTTCAGGGGGCGGGTCTGGTTGCAGGGACTTCGCGGAGTCACTGGGCGAGAAATGCCAGCGCTTTGGGCACGAAGTCCTCGTGGTACTGAAACACCCCTCCATGGCCAGCATCGGGGTAGATGACCAACTGGCTGTTCGGCAGGCGCTTGGCGAGGTCATACGAATTGCTGGTCGGAACCATCCGATCGTCATCGCCATTGGCCACGAGAACGGGTTGCTTGATCACCGAGAGATCGGCCGGACGCTTCTGCCCCCACGCACTGAGCGCCTGAAGCTGCGCCACGTAGGCACCGATGCTGATGTCCTTGTCGCGGTTCTTGGTGCGCTCTTGCAAGCGTTTCAAGAAGACCTCTCCAGCGTCGATGCCATTTGGCGTGCGCGTGAAGAAGAGATACTGCTTCGGATCTTGGCCGGTGAAGGTCGCGCGGAGCAGGTCGTAGTTCGCCACGCCCGCCACCGTGCTGATACCCGGGCCACCCGCGGGCCCTGTGCCAGCCAGGATCAGTTTGCGCACCAGATCAGGCTCCTTCAGCACAATCTCCTGCGCGATCATTCCTCCCATCGAGAAGCCGAAGAGATCGACCTGTTTGAATCCCTTGGCCTTGACGAAAGCGATGGCGTCGTCCGCCATTTGTTCGATCGTGTTCGCAGGCGTGCCCGTGGATGCACCGACGCCACGATTGTCGAACGCGACCACGTGATGCTTTGCGGCAAACCCATCAACAACTCGTGGGTCCCAGTTGTCCAGGACGGCGGCCAGGTGAACGAGGAACACCACCGGAGTGCCGCCGTTGTGTTGCCCGAGTTCACGGTACGCGAAGTCCGCGCCAGCGGCGGACACGCTCTGCGTAGGCGCGTCCCTCCACTTCGTCCCCTGCGGCGTGGCCGCAATCGCATCGCTGGCCGCAGCCAACGGTGAAACAAGCGCCGCGGACAGCGCAAGGAGGTAGAAAATGGCTTTCAGCAAATACGGCATGGCGTGACTTTCGAATAAGACAGAAGTGGCAACGGTCAGGCTTGTGGCCGATAGCGCTCGGCCGCGTGTGCCTGTCGAATGTCCGACAGCAGCCCTTGACGCGCGCCATCCAGTGCATCCCAGCGCGCAGCCACGTGCAGCGGCGGCATCGTCACCAGTTCGCGACGGTCGAAGCCGACCAGTGCTGCATCGACCAGTTCATCCACATCCATCAAGTTAGAAAGCGTGTTGACGTCGATGCCGGCACGCTCCCAGATCTCGGTGCGTGTTCCAGCAGGCAAAACGGCCTGCACGTAGACGCCCTTGGGCGACAACTCCAGCTGCAAGCCTTGCGACAGGAACAGCACGAAAGCCTTGGTGGCGCCGTAGACCGTCATGCCGAACTCGGGTGCCAAACCCACCACCGAGCCGATGTTGACGATCGCGCCCGTGCCGGACTGCACGAAGCGCGGCGCCACTGCGGCCGCGAGCCGCGCCAGTGCCGTGGTGTTGAGCGTGATCAGGCGTTCGATGCTCTCGCCGGTCTGCTGCACGAAGCCGCCCGACTGGGCCATGCCGGCGTTGTTGATCAGCACGCCGATGCGGGCGTCGTCACGCAGGCGGGTTTCGAGCGCGGCCAGGTCGGCAGGCTGGGTCAGGTCGGCCTGCAGCACTTCGACGGCCACACCGCTGGCCTCACGCAGGCGCGAGGCCAGGGTGTCCAGGCGCGTCTTGTCGCGTGCGACCAGCACGAGGTCGTGGCCACGGCGCGAGAAGCGCTCCGCGTAGGTGGCGCCGATGCCGCTGGAGGCGCCGGTGATGAGGACGGTTGGAAGCGTGGTCATGGGTAATTTCCTTTGCAAGGATTGTTTTGACGGGGGTGCCAAGCAGGGGCGGACTTCAGCTGGAGAGGGTTGGGTAGTCGATGTAGCCCGCAGCGCCGCCGCCGTAGAGCGTGGCCGGATTGATCTGCGCCAGCGTTGCGCCGGTCTTCAGGCGTTCGACCAGATCGGGGTTGCTGATGAACGGACGACCGAAGGCGAACAGGTCCGCGTTACCTTCGTTGAGCTCGGCGGTCGCCAATTGCAGGCTGTAGCCGTTGTTCGCCAAGTAGGTCTGCTTGAACCGACGGCGCAGCGCGTCGTAGTCGAACGGGGCCACGTCGCGYGGGCCACCCGTCGCACCTTCGACCACGTGCAGGTAGACGACGCCCAGCGTGCTCAGTTGCTCGGCAACGTAGTCGTACTGCGGCTGCGGATCGCTGCTGGAGATACCACCCGCGGGTGACACGGGCGAGATGCGCACGCCGGTGCGCTCGGCACCAATTTCCTTGACCACGGCCGCGACGACTTCCAGCAACAGGCGCGCGCGCTTCTCGATCGAGCCGCCATAAGCGTCGGTGCGCTGGTTAGCCCCGTCCTTGATGAACTGCTCCAGCAGATAGCCGTTGGCACCGTGGATCTCCACGCCATCGAAGCCAGCGACGATGGCATTGGCCGCGGCTTGACGGAAGTCATCCACGATGCGCGGCAGTTCGTCGAGTTCCAGGGCGCGGGGCTCGGACACGTCGGCAAATCCGTTGTTGACAAAGACCTTGGTCGCCGCCCGGATCGCAGAGGGCGCGACCGGTGCCGCGCCGCCAGGCTGAACGTCGACATGCGAGACGCGCCCCACATGCCAGAGCTGCACGAAGATGCGCCCACCCTTGGCATGCACGGCGTCGGTCACCTTGCGCCAGCCGGCAATTTGCTCGGGCGTGTACAGGCCGGGGGTGTCCTGGTAGCCCTGCGCCTGGGCCGACACCTGGGTGGCCTCGGTGATGATCAGGCCCGCCGACGCGCGCTGGGCGTAATAGGTCGCGGTCAGTTCGCTGGGCACCAGTCCGGCGCCCGCACGGTTGCGGGTCAGCGGCGCCATGACGATGCGATTGGCGAGCGTCAGGCCACCCGCGGCATACGGTTCAAAGAGCGTTTTCTCGGTCATGTTGTTTCAGTTTCCTGTGTGGATGATCTTTAATGATGACGATCATCATCTTAACTGTCAAGACTTTGATTACGATTGACATCAATGTATAGTGAAGTCCCTTATGCGGCATCAACCTACCGTGGAAGCGAAATGAAAGTCACCAAGGCACAGGCGCAAGCCAACCGGGCACGCGTTGTCGAGACGGCGTCCACACTGTTTCGCGAGCGCGGCTACGATGGGGTTGGGGTTGCCGATCTGATGGCCGCCGCTGGCTTCACTCACGGCGGCTTCTACAAGCACTTCCGCTCCAAGACTGACCTGATGGCGGAATCAGCAGCCTGCGGCATCGCGCAGACCATAGCGCTCACGGCTAGCGTGGACACCTCGGAGTTCGTGCGGCATTACCTCTCGCGCGAACACCGCGACACCCGCGCGGCCGGCTGCACCATGGCCGCGCTGGGCGGAGATGCCGCGCGTCAGCCGGAAGCGGTCCGGGCGACGTTTGCGGCCGGCATCGAGAGCCTGCTGGCGGCACTGCGGCCCGAGGACGCTTCGCCGGACGATGCAGAGGCAGGCCAGGCGCGAGCCAGGTCCCTCGACATACTGGCGCACGTGGTCGGCGCCATCGTCATGTCGCGCGCCTGCCCTGACGATTCGCCCTTGGCCGACGAATTTCTGGCGGCTTGCCGCGATGAGATTCGCGCGTCGCTGACTCCGGCCGTGAGCCCCTCTGCGACGGCGTGCGCACCTGCGCGCAAGCGCGGCACGGATTGACCTCTCGCGTTCAGCGAACGACCGATCCCCAGAACGCCATCAGCGCCAGCGCCAAGCTCGCCGCCAGGACGATGCAGAAGGCCAGGTAGGCAGGCACCGCCAGCGCGGAAGCAACGCCGATGGTGAGGGCCGCGCAGCCCATTTGCAGAAAACCAAGCAGGGCCGAGGCGGCGCCCGCTTGCCGTCCGAACGGCTGCAGCGTGATCGCGGTGCCCAGCGGATTGATCAAGCCCATCCCCAGCAGGAATACGGTCAGTGCCGCCGAGAAGTAGTAGGCATTGGCATCCTGCGGGCCGACCAGCAGGGCGATTCCGCCTGCGAAAGCGACGACGATCCCGGCTCGGGCCGTCCGTGTCATTCCCCACCGATGCGCCAGCCGCGGCGCCAGCAAACCGGCGCCAAACACCACGAAGACGGTGGACGCGAAGAACAGCGCCAGGCCGAACGGCGAGAAGCCGAAGCCTTCCATCAGTAGCGCCGGGGCCATCGCGAAGAACATGAACAGGGACCCGATGACC
This sequence comes from Variovorax sp. P4_D9, assembly GCF_056401695.1. Lineage (NCBI taxonomy): Bacteria > Pseudomonadati > Pseudomonadota > Betaproteobacteria > Burkholderiales > Comamonadaceae > Variovorax > Variovorax sp. P4_D9. Next base: position 3,296 of record NZ_JBFUIU010000178.1, on the reverse strand, counting down.
AGGCTCACCGACAGCGCAGGTGCGATGAATCGGCGGTCGAGCAGCAGTTGCCCATAGGTGCGCGCCACGGCCGAGATGGAGAGTGCCACGCGCCGGTCGGCATGATGCGTCTCGCCAAGGCGGAGCACGTAGAGGAAGCCCAGCAGCACCGCGAGCAGGCCCACCACCCAGAAGGTCGCCCGCCAGCCTAGCAAGCTGTTGAACGCGCCACCCAGCATCGGAGAGAAGCCGGGTGCCGCGGATGTGGCCACCATGATCAGTGAGAGCGAGCGGGCGAGCGCCTCCCCCTCGAACAGGTCGCGCGCGATGGCGCGCGACAACACGGACGTGGCACACACACCCAACGCCTGCACGATACGGCCGACGATGAGTTGGGGCAGGTCGCTCGCCAGCGCGCAGACGGCGCTGCCCGCAACGAATGTGAGCAGGCCGCACAGCACCAACGGCCGGCGGCCGAACCGGTCCGACAGAGGGCCGACGAAGAGTTGGCCTACGGCAAACGCCAAGAAAAATGTGCCGAGCGTTGCACTCAGATCCTTCAACGAAGTGCCGAGGTCGGTCCCCATCGCCGGAAAGGCAGGCAGGATGATGTTGGTGGCAAGCGATCCCAGCGCGGCTAGGCTTGCCAGCAACAGCAACAGCTCGCCCGCCAACGCTCTTTGCGGGTCACGCGGCGTCGGCATCGTCATTGAGGCATTCGATACAGGCATCCAGCAGCTCATGCAGCGCGGCTACGCGTTCCTTTCCCAAGCGCTCGTTGAGCGCCGTTTGCGCCGCCTTCCAAGCGTGCTGTCCTTCGGCGCGCTTTGCATGGCCGGCCGCGGTCGTTTCAACCCGCCGGCTCCGCCCATCCTCGCCCGCGCCGACCGTCAGCCACCCCTGGGCCGCGAGTGGTTGCAGATTGCGCGTCAGCGTGGAGGCATCCATTTGCATTCGCCGGGCGAGATCGCTCGGGCGGATCGGGCCGAGTTTGACGACGTGGGAAAGCAGTGCGTACTGAGTGTTCCTCAAGCCGACTTCGGAGACGTAACGGTCGTAGTGCCGCGTCACCATACGACCGAGCTGGCGCAGCTTTAGGTTCGTGCAGCCCCGTGGATCGATGACATTTTTCATGTGATAATTGTATATGCAATACTTGCATATGCAGGTCTATGCGAGAAAGGAACTTTCAATGACGGCAGATCAGGTTATCGAGTCTTGGAGAGCGGACGAACTCAGGGTGCGCGCCCGCTTGCGAGAAGCCGGTACGGCCCCCCAGGCACAGGTCGCCGGGCTCTCGGGCATGCAGATCTTCGAGGCGATCTTTGCCGGCGAACTTCCACCGCCGCCGATCGGCGACACGCTCGACTTCGTGCCGATCCACATGGCGCCAGGCGAGGCCGTGTTCCAGGGGCGGCCGCAACGCCGGCACTACAACCCCTTGGGGGCAGTGCACGGCGGCTGGTTCGCGACCCTGCTCGACTCGGCGGTGGGCTGCGCGGTTCACGCCACACTGCCTGCGGGCAGAGGCTTCACCACGTTGGAACTCAAGGTGAACATGGTGCGCCCCCTCAACGACGGCGTGCCGCTGGTGCGTGCGGAGGGCAAGGTGATCCATGTAGGGCGCCAGGTTGCTACGGCCGAGGGTCGCATAGTCGGCCCCGACGGCAAGCTGTTCGCCCATGCGACCACGACCTGCCTGATCTTCGACCAACCAGCACTCGCTTCAAGGAGCACTCATGATCAAGCCTGAAATCGTCCTGTGTGCGCCGGTGCGCACCCCCATCGGCAGCTACGGCGGTGCGCTGAAGGACACCCCCGCGACCGTGCTAGGTGCGGCCGTGGTGCGCGAAACCCTCCGCCGCGCCGAGTTGGCGCCCGAAGCCATCGAGACCGTGGTGCTGGGCCATGTGATCCAGGCCGGAACCAAGATGAACCCCGCCCGCCAGGCTGCGATCGGTGGTGGCCTGCCGGTGCAGGTGCCCGCGTTGACCGTGAACCGCGTCTGCGGCTCGGGCGCGCAGGCCATCGCCAGCGCTGCGCTGGAGGTGGCTGCGGGCTACGCCAAGGCGGTCATCGCCGGTGGCATGGAGAACATGGATCAGGCGCCGTACCTGGTGCCCGGCGGGCGCTGGGGCAATCGAATGGGCGACGCCGCGATGCTTGACAGCATGCTGCGCGACGGCCTCAACGATGCTTTCAGCGGACAGCACTCGGGCTGGCATACCGAAGATCTGGTCAGCCAATACGGCGTCTCCCGAGAGGATCAGGACCGCTGGGCGGCGCGCTCGCAGCAGCGTTTCAGCGCCGCGCAGGCGGCAGGCAAGTTCGATGAGGAGATCGTCGCGATCGAACTGGCTGGCCGCAAAGGGCTGGTGCGCTTTGAGCGCGACGAAGCTAATCGCCCCGACACGACCATCGAAACCCTTGCCAAGCTCAAGCCCGCTTTCCGCAAGGACGGCACGATCACCGCGGGCAACGCGCCCGGTCTCAACAGCGGTGCGGCCGCGCTGATCGTCGCCGAACGCGGCTTCGCCGAAAAGCACGGCCTTCGGCCTTGGGCCAGGCTGGTCGCGCAGGGCGTGGCTGCCGTGGAGCCGGGCATGTTCGGCATCGGGCCGGTGCCGGCGGTCAAGCTCGCGCTGGAGCGCGCCGGCTGGACGCACGGCGACATCGAGCGCATCGAGATCAACGAGGCCTTCGCCGCGATCACGCTGGCCTGCCTGCGCGAAATGGGCTTGCCTGAAGACATCGTCAACGTCGAGGGCGGCGCCATCGCCCATGGCCACGCCATCGGCGCCACGGGTGCGGTGCTGACCACCCGCCTGCTGCATTCGATGCGCCGCGACGGCCTGAAGCGGGGTGTCGTCACGCTGTGCATCGGTGGCGGCCAGGGCATCGCACTCGCGCTCGAAGCGCTCTGATCGGCCAGAGTTCCGACCTTGAGCGGATCCTTTCATCTAGCCTAGGCGAGCAAATCATGAAATACACAGTTTTTGGGGCTCTGGTGCAAACTTTGGCTTCCGGTAGGCTACCGACCATGTGATGTGAAGGGTGAACGTGGCGAAGAAGTTCCATAGCATGGATGAGCTGTTCAAAGGTCGGCACTTTGAGCGCGAGATCATCGTGTTGTGCGTTCGCTGGTACCTGCGCTTCAAGCTGAGCTTTCGTGACCTGGTGGAGATGATGGCTGAGCGTGGCTTGGTCTTGGCCCACACAACGGTCATGCGCTGGGTCCAGCGGTTCGTACCGGAGTTCGAGAAGCGCTGGAATCGATTCGCTCGCAAGGCCGGTCGATCATGGCGTGGCGCGTCGAC
>NZ_JBFUIU010000177.1:0-13427 GCF_056401695.1 Variovorax sp. P4_D9 | reverse complement strand
GCCAAGAAGCACGAGCACATGGCGCATCACGGTCCTCATGACCATGGCGCGCACGCCGGTCACGCGCAACCCTCGTCGAAGAATGCGCCAAAGGCGGACTCCAAGGACATCGAGTACACCTGCCCCATGCACCCGCAGGTGCGGCAGATGGGCCCGGGGAACTGTCCCATCTGCGGCATGGCGCTCGAGCCGGTCGTGGCCACGACCCAATCCGGCGACAGTCCCGAGTTGCGTGATACGACCCGACGCTTCTGGGTGGGCTTGGCGTTGACCGTCCCGGTCTTTTCGCTCGAGATGGGCGGACACGTGATGGACATCCATCACCTCATCGGGCAGCAGACCTCGAACTGGATTCAGCTTCTGTTCGGGACCCCGGTGGTGCTCTGGGCGGGCTGGCCGTTCTTTGTCCGCGCTTGGGCGTCGGTCAAGAACCGTAGCTTGAACATGTTGCGGCGCTCAGCGAAGAAATTGCGCACGGTGTCAACGGAGTTGCCTACCCCGGGCACGGCCTCGAAAGTTGCACTTCAGTACGGTGCTGATTCGGTCCTGCTTTGACCTGAATCAATTCCTAGCGAAGGTCACAGGCATATTCTTAGTCCTACGGCCTATTGGGAGGCAGAGAGGGACCGGCCGCGCGTGATGGCGCATCTAACAATGGACGATAGTCTGCTAGCTAAGTTGACCCGCGGTCGCGGGATTGAAAGGACTTGCATCATGAAATTCAATTATTTGAAGGCATGCCTTATCTCTATGGCCGTGGGCGCTTGGTCCACCGCGTTCAGCGCGCCCCCCTTTGGCGGCTCACCTATTACCAAATACGACACAATGAAAGACTATGCGCAGGGTGACGCATGCCAGGGGGCCTGCTCCGGGTTCTCTGTGGAGAGGCACGACGCGGATGGAGTGCTGACTGGGCTTGTTTACATTTATTATGTCGCCGGGACAACCATCGCCCTCGTACATTGCGAAGGGCCGGAGTTCGCGAACTCTATCGCGGTTAATCCGGGCACCGGGGCGACGACGATCAACGTCACAGTTAATCCATACGCGTCGAACTGCACTCTCACTGGCAATATTACTTTGCCGGCGACGCTAACCTTGAGCGTAACGGGCACCCCCGATGGAACCTATTCCAGCACTAGTAATGGCACCGGAAAGACTGAGTTTTTTTCGGGCACCACTCACTTTCACTATACGAACGTAATTATTGCGGAAGCGTTTACCGGGACGAACGGGTTCATAACTGGCGTCATGACCGGGCAGGTTCAAACCAGCCGAAACACGGACATAACGAAACAAGTTAAGTGAACAGCGTAGCGCACCAAAATCTGGCAACAGTCTGGCAACGACCCATAAAGAGAAAAAGCGTGCTACCATTTTGATACAGGCTTTTCAGCGTTGACGCGGTGTGGAATGGTAGGCCGTGCAGGGCTTGAACCTGCGACCAACGGATTATGAGTCGTCCGGTCAGGCATTCCCGCAGATTCCAGAATGTTCGAAAACCTAGCATCCATGCGAGTTTGCGGGCGGGTTTGACCTTCGAACCATTCCCGCGAATGCCCTCTTTTTGTGTAGTTTTCCCGGCCTGACTACACGGGAAATACACGAGCGCAAGGCGTCTCAATCGTGAAAAAGGCCCCGAAGGGCCGCGATCTCTGACCCGAGACCTCACTCGGAAAGCCGCTTCTGCTCTTCCACCCAGGCTTGCGCTCCCTTCGGTCTTTGGCCTCGGCATCCTCCGTCGTCTGGCACTGCATGTTCTCCAGCTTGTCAGCCGTCGACGCACAACGCTATGCGGTGATGGACGACCCAGCCGGGGGAGGCGCCGCCGTATAAGGACCGTTTCAAAGTTACACGCCAGCAGTCCCATGGGTGCCAAGTTCAAATGCCCAGACGACAACATCACCTTCAGCGCGATTCGCAGGTTTCAGGGGGGAATGGCCCCGCAAGCAATCGTCGACGAACTGGTGGGACTGAATGTCGATAGAGCCTGCGCCGAAAAGGTTGTAGCCCGAGTCGTGGAGGGGCTCGGCAATAAAAGCGAAGAGGCGCAACAGGCGGACGGCAAGGGCAGGGGCAAGGCAGTTTGGAGGGGCCTCATGCTCGTGCTGGGCCTTGCCATCACGATAGGCTCTGTGTCGGCCGCAAGCGGGGGCGGGTACTCCGTGATCATGCGTGGCCTGATCATCGCGGGGGCCGTCATGCTGCTCGGAGGCCTGCTAACCATGCGGCAACGCACGCGATCTGATTGATGTGGACCGCCGAGCGGCGCGTCATGACCTTGCGTTAGAGTGCTGACGTGAAACACCTCAAAGAACTGATTCTCGCGAGCGTCGTCGCCTTCGTAGGGCTCGGCGTTTCGGTGCCTACCACCGCCTCGGCTGCAACAAAAAAATGTCACTGGGATAAGAAGACCGGTCGCTATATTTGCCCCCATTCCCGGTGACTCTCGAATAGTCGGGGGGCGACCTCTCCAGGGAACGTCAGAAGCCCAACAGTTCCCCGACCGCACGGCGCATTGGCTCGCGAAGGATCCAGCGATTCCATCGCGCATCCGGTGACAGGGTGCCGAACCACATCATCTGATCTGCAGGCCCAACTCCTTCCAGCACTCTTGTGAGTTTGGCCCCGAGTTCGCTGCATGTCTGGACGGTGTCGCCTCGGACCCGCCTCCCGCTATCTCGGATGACCGGCACACCCTTTGGGCTCCAGTACAACTGGCTGAGGTCTGCCCGCTGTTTCGCGGTCAATTCGATTGCCCGCAAGGCGGCGACTAAGCGCTGGTGATCATCCAGCACAGCACGAAACCCTCCGAACTCATTCAGCCATTGCCTACCGGTCTCGCCAGCGCTGGCATCCAAGACGAAGGTGACAATCTCCCGTTGCTTCTCTAGGCCAGGACCGAAAAAATCTAGCATCTCGCCCGCAGCCAAGCACTCGACGACTCTAGCCCATGGTCCTGACCGCTCAAGTCGAAGTTGATAGGCGCGAAAGCCCGTTGCAATGCGCGGTCGCCAGATCTCAAACCATGGCTCGATGTAGCGGGTTTCCCACTTGTCGTTTTGATCCTGCGGTGCGATGCCCGCGTTCAGAGAATCGATGCAGGAGGCTGGGTAGAACAGGTCCAGCCCGATTTCAACAGAAGGACGCGAGTCGTCAGCTGGGCGCATGCTTATCTCGTTCGTGAAGTTGCCCTGAGTATCCGTTCGTTGCAACACCCGGCGGTTGCCGAATTGGAGCGGACAGCAATGGTGGCGCCGTTGGTGCAGAGGGCGAGCCGCTCGGACCGTTACGATCGGCGCTCCAAAAACAAACGAGGAGTGAGAGATGAACGAATTGGCCGGGCTCGGAGTGTTCCTGTCGGTGGCGCTGTTTCTGCTGGGCCTCGTGGTCGCGATCCTCTGGATCTGCATGCCGTTCGCGATCTTCGGCACGAAGCCGCTACTTCGCGAGCTCATCGCTGAGCAGCGCAAGACGAATCAGTACTTAGCTGCGGCCGCGGCTTCCGATCGCGTCCAAGCCCCGTTCGACGCCAGCCCGCGCGCCGGCACGCGTAGGGTGGAGCCGACCTAGGGATCTACTGCATCGGATGATGCTGTGGACTGCTCCCGTAAGGCGTCTTCGTCCTCGCCGATCCCTCTCGGCCCGGTGCGCTCATCGGGCAAGCTCGACGCACCCTGCGTCGAAAGCCTCCATCCAAGTCAGGTACGAGTCGACGCTCGACTCGATGTCGATCCAGACCGAAGCATCCTCTGTGCTTTCGTGGATCACCAGTGGAAGTGGCCGGGATCCGGCTCGTCGACGAAAACGGTGATGTGCCGTAGGTGTGTCATGGGCGCATCCTAGCCCCGGCGCTGTTCAGCGACCGTTCAGCCGGCGGTCTTCAGCTTGGCCAGCGCGTCCAGCCGGCGCAGCGCCTGTCGCGCGGCGGCCAACTCGGGCGTCTTGCCCGCTATCGCCTCGAGGGCATCCAGGGCTTTCGAAATCAGGGCGACGTCGTCGGGCTTCGCGGCGACCCGGGCGGCCGGCGCGGGCTGGTCGTCCTCGGCCAGCACCTCGACGTCGGGCGCAGCCTTCTGCTCCGCGGCGCCGGGCGTCGTGTACCCGGCCTCCGACGTCTTCGTCAGCAGGGTGCCGCCCGGAAGAACCGGAACTTGGCGCCCACTGGCAACTCGCTGAACTGCATGGTCTAGAAGCCCGTGTGCTGCTCGGGCAGCAGGTTGAATTTGCTCATGGGCCGGGGTATTTGGCGTGAAGCATTGTGAGGGCGGCCAAACGGGCGCATCTGCACGAAATCGAATCTCAGTTCCGCAAGGGTGACTTCTCAGGGCCATCCCACGTCCATGGGAACGACATGCCCGGGCTCGCCCAGCTCAAGGCGGCCAAGCCCGGCGAAATCTCCATCGCCTATCGCGATGTGAAGGGCGGCGCCGAGCTGACGTATCGGACGCGCAAGGCCGAACTGGTCTCGGCGCTGCACGCCTGGTTCGATGCCCAACTCTCCGACCACGGGGCCGACGCAATGGCCGGACACCTTCATCATGGAAACATGTCGATGCAATAGCGCAGAGAACTCGGCCATGCCGCGAAGACGACCTCTGTCGCCTTTGACGGCTGTCAAGCATCGGGTCGCCGGTTGGGCGGATATTCGAGTACATCGGCCATTTCCAAGGCCCTCACTCGGGAGACGATCTCCACAGGGCAAGCATGCTTCTCGTCGGCATTCCCCATCGCGCCGGYGATCTGCGTCGATCGGCCCGGGCCATGAAGCTGGTGCTTGCCTTGATGGCGGCTCTGCTCATGGGATGCGCTTCGGTTCGCTTCGACGTGCCGCGACACGTCGAACACGCGATCGACGACCCGCAGGACACTGTCTTGGCGCGCAATTTCGCCGCGCAATTGACCGCGACGCCGGGGCAGTCGGGTGTTCGCCTGATGCCTTCGGGGGAAGAGGCGTTTCTGGCACGCGCGGCGCTGGCACACGCAGCACAGCGAACGCTGGACCTTCAGTACTATATCGTCGCGCCAGACACGACCGGCACGCTGCTGATCTACCAGGTCCTGCGCGCCGCCGAGCGCGGCGTGCGCGTGCGCATTCTGATCGACGATGTCGCCGTGGGCGGTCGTGATGCCGATCTCGCAGCGCTGGCGGCGCATCCGAATGTGGAAGTGCGTGTCTTCAACCCGTTCGCACGGCGCCAATGGGCCGGGCTCGGGCGCGTGCTCGACTACCTCGGCGATGGGGAACGGCTGAATCGGCGCATGCACAACAAGCTCTGGATCGCCGACAACGCAGCCGCGCTGATCGGCGGACGCAACTTGGGCGACGCCTATTTCAACGCCGATTCGCAGAGCAACTTCGCAGATCTCGATGTACTGGCAGTCGGGCCGGTCGTCGCCGAAGCGTCGCGCAGCTTCGATCAATATTGGAACAGCGAATGGGCGGTCCCGATCCAGGCCTTTACCGGCCTGCACGCCGATGCCGGCGAGGTCCAGCGGCTCCGGTCTGCGATGGAGGCGCGCGTCGGCACGTTCCGAAACAGCAACTACGCACGAGCGCTGCGCGCCACCGACCTCGCGCAGCTGGTGCGCAACGGCCGTCTCGCGGTGACCCCGGCGTACGCGAGGGTGCTCTACGATCCACCCGCCAAGGTGGGGCGAAACGGGGCCGAGCCAGCGGTGCATGTGATGTCGAACTTGCGCGAAGCGATCGAGGCGGCGCGCAACGAGGTCACCCTAGTTTCACCATACTTCGTGCCGAACGAACAGGGCATCAGCTTGCTCTGCGAGCTCCAGCGCAGGGGCGTGCGCGTGCGAGTGTTGACCAATTCTCTGGCCTCCACCGACGTCCCGGTCGTGCATGGGGCCTACGTTCGCTATCGGCGGCGCTTGCTCGCGTGTGGCGCTCAGCTGTACGAGATGCGGCCCGGCGCGGTCGAATCGAGCAAGTCGCGCAGCGCCTTGTCCTCGGGCGTGAGCCTCCATGCCAAGGCCATTGGCGTGGATCATCGGTTGGTGCTCGTCGGATCCATGAATCTCGATCCGCGCTCGCGGTTGTCCAATACCGAGATCGGTGTGCTGATCGACAGCGAAGCGGTGGCGCATGATCTGGACGCTTGGTTCGACGCGGCGACTTCGCTCGATCACTCGTTCAAGCCTGAACTGGACGTTCCGGGCGATCCGTCCAGCTCGCTTTCGTGGGTCGGTCGAAGCGACGATGGGCTGGTGCGCTATCGCAATGAGCCGCTGGCAAGCCGGTGGCAGCGCGCCGTGTCCGGTGCGCTTGGCGCGGTATTGCCCGAAGATTGGCTTTGATGTAGTGCTCGCAGGGATCCCCGCGCGCGACGCTTGGTGCGACGCGCCGGGCGGCCGGTGGATCGCGACCGCGCTGCCTTTCCCTGACTCGTGGGACCACTTTCTTTGCTTTTCATCTCCTCGACGATCTTCGGGGCGAAGCCTTCGGCCATCGCCAGGAATGCCATCAAGAAGACCTCTGTCAGAGGGTTCTCAGGCCGTCGCTCAGGGCTTCCGCACTGAACGCCGAGTGGGAGAAACGGGCCCGCGAGATAGCGGCAGTACCAAACTTGCCCGCAATCCACCTCCCTCGCGGTTCTCCAGGATGAGTTGACCTCCGTGGTAGGCCGCGGCGTCGCGCACGATTGCCAGGCCCAGGCCCACGCCGCCGGTGTCCGCACTGCGCGACGGATCAAGCCGGACAAAAGGTTCGGTGACCCGCACAAGTTCTGCGCTCGGAATTCCAGGCCCGTCATCCTCGACCACCACGCGAAGCTCACCCGACGATTCCACGATCCGCACTGCTACAGCGTGGCCGTGCGCGACGGCGTTGTCGATGAGGTTGTCTATCGCGCGCTTCAAGATTGACAGCTTGCCGACGTAGGGCGCCGCATGAGCGCGCCCCGCTGCGTCCTGCTCAAGGTGGACCTCTCGTCCGATTGCCTGCTGGTCGTCAACGATGCTGGACAGCAGCGCCTCCATGTTGATCGGCTGCATAGGTTCGGCGTCCTCGAGCCCACCCAGATAGGCCAGCACGCTGTTGACCATACTCCGCATGGCGTCGATGTCGGCGTTGAGCTTCTCCTGCAAATCTGGGTCATCCACCAGTTCAGTGCGCAACCTCATGCGAGTCAGCGGCGTGCGCAGGTCATGCGAGACTGCCGCGAGTGCCCGGCCCCGCTCGACCACCAACTGGCGCAGCCGCCGCTGCATGAAATTGAAGGCTTCCGCGGCGCGGCGTACTTCGGTCGGTCCGACTTCTTCCAACGGGCTGGCATCAAGATCGTGCGCGAACGCGGTCGCCGCCGCGGCCATCCGCTCCAGGGGACGAGTCGCCCAGCGCATGGCCACCAGCGACAGCACGACGATCGCGCCGAGGGTCAGCGACACGTGCCAGAGAAAAGGAAGCGGCAACGCGTCGAAGGCCCGCATGCCGGGTTGCACATGCCCGGCCGCCATCATGGCCGCGCGGTCCTCCAGATGAAGCATCAGACTGACCACCTGCGCTACGAGCAAGCCCAGCACGAGGATCAGCGTCATGCGCCCGGACAGCGAGCGCGGCAGCAATTTGGTGAGCATCAGGCGCATGACGGCCAGCCCTCCACCGCGGCTGCCAGAACGTAGCCTTCGCCGCGGACAGTTTTGATCAGTCGAGGTTCGCGTCCGTCGTCCTGCAGGCGCTGGCGCAGCCGACTCACCTGTACATCGATGGCGCGGTCGTAAGGCTCGGCTTCGCGGCCATGGATCAGCTCCACCAACTGGTCGCGATTGAGCACCCGGTTGGGATGATCGAGCAGGATGCGCAGCAGCCGGTACTCGGCACCCGACAACGGCGTCACCACGCTGTCGGGCCCGGTTAGCACTCGCGTGGCGGTGTCAAGCTTCCAGCCAGCGAAGGCCAGGCAGCGCTGGGTCTCGGGCTTGAGATTGGGTGGTAGGGAACGCGTGCGGCGCAGGATGCCTTTGATACGCGCGAGCAGTTCGCGCGGGCTGAACGGTTTGACCAAGTAGTCGTCGGCGCCCATCTCGATGCCGAGAATGCGATCGGCCTCTTCACCGCGCGCTGTGAGCATCAAGACCGGGAGGTTTGACTTCGCGCGCAGGTCGCGGCACAGCGTCAGCCCATCTGCGTCGGGGAGCGTCAGGTCCAGCACCACCAAATCGACAGCGTGCCTGTTCAGCGCTTGCCACAGCTCCCGACCGCTGGCCGCAGGCACTGCGTCGAAACCATTGCGGGCCAGGTAATCCACCAGCAACTGCCGGATCTCCGGGTCATCGTCGACGATCAGGATGCGTTCTTTGTGGTCCATGGCAGGAGCTTCGTAGAGCGCCGGGCGCGGGCGCGACGAGTTTTGTATCGCAGTGTTGCACAAGCCCAATCCGGCAGCTGGCGATGCAATTCCATGTTTGCCAGCAATCTGCCGGAGACGCCCCGCACGTTCAATACAGATCGTGGCCGCTTGCACGACATCGCGCAAGAGGTCACATCAACGTGCCTTTCAAGGAACACCCTTGGCTTCACATGGAGACTCAAAATGAAACTTGCTTTCAAGCTTTTAGCCCGCGCGGCCGCGCTGGCGCTGGCTTTGTCCGCCGCTACAGCGATGGGGCAACCAGTTGGCATGGGACACGGTCCGATGCACGCAATGGACCATGTCGCCGCGTCAGGGAGCCATGGCCCGATGGCCGGGCCGGCAGCGATGTTGACGAAGCAGGACGCTGGATCGGCCGCGGACATGGAGCTGGTGCTCGACCTGCTGGCCAACAACAGCAAGATCAAGCGCTCAGTGACGATGCTGCCCGATGGCATACGCACAGTGACCGAATCGGACGATCCAAAAGTCGTGCAGGCGCTCAAGGCTCACGTGGCCAGCATGTCCCAGCGGCTGAAGGACGGGCGCGAGTTCAACATCTTTAGCAACACGCTGCCGGTGCTGTTCGAGAACCGGGAAAAGATCAGCTCCAAGGTCGAGACGTCAGAAAAAGGCACAGTTGTCACCCGTACCTCCACCGATGCCAAGGTGGTAGCGGCGCTGCAGGGGCATGCCGGCGAAGTCACCGAACTGGTKCAGGACGGCATGTTGGCGATGCGCCGCGGCATGATGAGCCGGATGGCGATGGGCCCGCGCGGAATGGGGACGGGCATGGGCCCGGGGCTGAGGATGGGCCCCGGCTTTGACCGACCCGGCCCGGCTGGCACCACCCAACTCACGCGCTGACCTAAACGCGAGAGGCGCCAAAAAGCCGAGCACAGGGCTCGGCTTGGCGTCGCGCAACCGTCATCACCCATCATGAACATCCTCCTTTCCTTTGGCGAACGCCTCGAAGCCTATTCCGTCCCCGTGCTGAACGAGCGGGCCGTGCGAGCCGCCGCAGGGCTCGTCTTCCTCTTCGCGATCATTTCGTTCATGAACGCCTGGCTGATCGGGAATTTCCAGCCCACGCGGGCGTTCGTGATCGCGTTCCTGACCGACTTCACCATACGCATCTTCGGAAATCCACGCTACGCACCGAGCTTGATTCTCAGAAACGCTTTGCCTGGGCAATTGGCCTCGTCTTTGCGTTGACGATGCTGTACCTGGTTGTCATCAAGCACGTCATCGGACCGATCAACCTAATCGTCTGCGCGGCTTGCCTCGTGCTGCTGTTCTTCGAGACGGCATTAGGGATCTGCATCGGCTGCAAGATCTACAACTGGTTCCACAAGGACAAGGCTCATCTTTGCCCTGGGGCGTCTGCGAGCTAGAGCGAAACCGAATGGTTGAGGGCACCTGGACTCAAGGGGCAGTGGTCGGTGCAGGTACTTCCACCGGCAGTCCGGCAGCGATCCCGGCTTGTCGCGCCGGGTTCATCTTTACGCCGGCCTGAATCACATTCCCTCTGTTTCGGACGCCGGAAGGTGAACCCCCACGACTTGGTGGGTTGAGGCCTTGGCATGATCGGATCTCGGACGCCGCAACCTTTTCAATTAGGGACTGCACCGGCCGACGACGGCTTGACCAAGGTCAAGCGAATACTCTCGGAGGGAGATCTTCAAGTCGCGCAGGCAGCTGGCGATCGAGAATTTCACCGCCGCGTACTGCGAGGACTTCGCCTTCAGCCAGCGGTCGCCAGTCGTCTTCGGTGAGCGGGACGCTGGCGATCCACGCCACCGCCTGCTGCCCCTGGCTGACCGAGATCCCTCCGCGGAGATTGGGCGCCGGGTCGGCCGATGCGCAGCGCCGCTGGCGAATCCACAGGCCTGGGGGTTCGGCACGATGGCTGGTGGGCTGCAAGCGCCGGTGCCCGTGGGCGAACAGCGCGTCACCATCGCTATAGAGGAAGTTGGCTGGTCCGAGTAGGCGCAGATCCGACGCGAACTGTGATACCAGCGAAAGACGGGCTTCGAGGGCCGGTGGACTGCTCGTCTTCCAGAGCGCRCGCATGCGCTTCAGCAACCCGCAGAACGCATATTCGGAATCGGTGAGCCCGACTGGGCGATGGGCACCAAGCGTCAACGTCTCGCTGTGGAAGATGCCAGGCAGATTGCCGTTGTGAGCGAACACATGCGTACGACCGCCGAGTTCGCGCACGAAGGGCTGCGTATTCGCGAGTTGAACTTCCCCTTGTGTGGCATGACGGATGTGCGAGATCGCCAACTCAGTCAACGGTCCCTGCGTTTCGAGATAGCGCACCAGTGCGCTGTCAGCGGCGGCCGTCGGCTCACGGAAAAGCGCGACGTCTCGCGCCTGGTAGAAGGCAACGCCCCAGCCGTCGTGTGAGCTACCCGACACACCACCGTGCGCAGCCAGCGTATGCAGTGAAAACGTCAGTTGGCTCGGGCGGGAACTCGACAGCGCCAGGAGCTCACACATGGTGCGTCACACCGCGCTCGTCGCACTGCCGCCGAGGCTCAAACAGACGCGGCGCAGCCGTTGCTCGGCTTCGTCGGCCACCGCCTTGACCGCAGGATCGCCGACCAGGTTGACCATGATCTGCGGGTCGAGAAAACCGACCACCACCCGGCCGGGCGCTTCCTCGCGCACGATCACGTTGCAGGGCAGCAGCAAGCCGACGTCGGGCGCAGCCTGAAGGGCCTGGTGCGCCAGCGGCGGATTGCATGCGCCCAGGATGCGATACGGCGGCATGTCCACTCCGAGCTTCTCTTTCATGGCGTGCCGAACGTCGATGTCGCTCAGCACGCCGAAGCCTTCGGTCTTGAGCGCCGCGATGGTTCTTGAAAGTGCCTGATCGAACGATGCGCCAGTGAGCGTTGTCGTGAATCCGTACATGGATAACCTCCGTCGTGGGTGGGTGGATTCAGGCGCGCGTGGCCGGGGTGCGCCATCTCTCGGTCACCAGCTTGGACAGCTCGGCGAATCCGATTGGCGGACGGGTCAGCCAAGGCAGCGTGAAGACGCGCTTGGCCAACCCTGCGGACATGCGCTCCATCTGTTTGCGTTCACCCGACAGTCGTGTCGCCAGCAAAGGGTCGTGCGTGCCCGCCGCCAGGACACTCTTGTTGAGGACCCATGCGTAGGGCTCGATGCCGGCGCGGCGCAAGTCATCCTGCAAGGCGGCGGCCTGCGAAACCGGGGTCACCTCTGGCAACGTCACCAGAATGATCTTGGTGTATGCGGCATCCTGCAGCCTCATCAAAGGCGTGACGACGCGGGCGCTCCCGTGCCCTTCGAACTCGCGCACCATCTGCCGGTGGTAGGCACCCGTGGCGTCCATCAGCAGCAGGGAATGTCCGGTCGGCGCGGTGTCCAGCACCACGAAGGCAGTTCGCGCTTCGCTGACGATCCGGGAGAAGGCATGGAAGACGGCCACTTCCTCGGTGCATGGCGAGCGCAGGTCTTCCAGCAACAGGGCCTGTTCCTGGGCATCGAGGCTGGAGGACCTGGCCGCCATGATCTTGTCGACATAGCGCTGCGTCTCGAGCTTCGGGTCGATGCGGTCCACGCGCAAGCCCGGCACCTCGCCATCAACCGTTTCCGAGACGTGCGAAGCTGGATCGGTGGTGCTCAGATGCACGGTCTTGCCTCGCTGGATCAGTCCGATGGCCAAGGCGGCGGCTACGGTCGTCTTGCCGACGCCGCCTTTGCCCATCACCATGATCAGCGCGCGGTCCGCGGCGGCCAACTCATCGGCCAGAGCATCCAGCCCTTGGAGAGGGGCGATTAGMTCGACCGCCACGGCCTTGCCGGGCGGGGTCGGTGTGACATCGGCAGCGAGCAGCGCACGCAAGGCGGGCAAACCCACGGTGTCGAACGCCCGCAATGGAACCCTATCCTGGGGCAATGCGCGCAGGGACCGCGGCATCTCGGCCAGTGCCTGCTGTCCGAGGGCCTCGATGGCACTGGCCACCGCATCCGTGGAATCGCTGGCATGAAACACGCCATTGATCGCCAGTCGCTGGTTGTTCAGGCCCAACGCATGCAGTTCTTCGGAGGTGCGCGCCGCCTCCTCCATTGCGCCCTTGTCAGGCCGCGTGACGAGGACAACAGTGGTCTGCGCCGGGTCGCTCAGGGCCTCGAGCGCGGCCTTGAAGCGCTCCTCCTGCATCTTCAATCCCGAATGCGGGCCCAAGCAGGATGCCCCGCGATCGTTGCCATCCAGGAAACCGCTCCATGCCTTGGGCAGGCTGAGCAGGCGCAGCGTGTGGCCTGTCGGGGCAGTGTCGAAGACGATGTGATCGAAGTCTTCGGCCCCATCGGACAAGAGCGAGGCGAACTCGTCGAAGGAGGCGATCTCGGTGGTGCAAGCGCCCGACAATTGCTCGCGCACGGTGGAGCGCTCGGCCTCGGTGGTGTCGATCGCCATCTGCGCCAGGACTCGCCGCCGATAGGACTCGGCGGCATTGTCGGGGTCAATGTTCAGGACGAAGAGCCCGCGCGCGCCGGGCACCGGCACGGGTGTGTTACGCAGCTCGATCCCCAGCATCTCGTCAAGGTTGGTAGCCGCATCGGTGCTGACGAGCAGAACCGATTTGCCCGAGTCCGCCAGCGCCAGGGCGGCGGCAGTCGACAGCGACGTCTTTCCTACGCCGCCTTTGCCCGTGAAGAACAGGTGCCGAGTGACCTGCTTCAGAAACCCCATGGCCGCGGAGTGAGGTTGCAACCAGCCTTGCACGATGTCGTGCGAAGGCACGCCGCCACTGTGGACGATCTTCCCCTCGATGATGACGGCGGGGGTTGAGTGAACGCCAAGCTGCCTGATCTCCTCGGGACTCTCGACCGTGACGATCTCGACCGGCACGCCAGCGGTGTTGGCAGCCCTTTCGATCAGTCCGATGGTGCTGCGGCACTTGCTGCATCCTGAACCCAGGACCTTGATTTCCATCTTTTCGGTACTCGTGTGTGGATTCATGAACATGACCAAACGGCGCTTCGAAACTGGGCTCGGCAAGTTCGTTGTGACGACCTGCAAAG
>NZ_JBFUIU010000176.1:0-13436 GCF_056401695.1 Variovorax sp. P4_D9 | reverse complement strand
GGCTGGCAGAAGTGCCGAGCACCAGGACTATGGGCTGCGGGTCGTTGCGCGTGCCTTCGTCGCGAAGGTGCACGTCCATGCCATCGATGCGAACGAACTGCGAAGGCGCCGGCGCCCAGCGCGCCTTGAGTGAATCGACCGGCCGGTCAGGTGCCCAGGCCATGGCCACGCCAATGCCCAGGACGATCAAAGCAAGCAGCAGGACACCGCCAATGAACTTAAGCAATCTCATGTCGTTTCGGCTGATACCAGCGCAAGGTCGCAGCAGCCGCAGGATATTCCATTCCCGCGGCGATGCGAATAAACGTGCCGTGTAGACCTTGCCATGCGGGGGCGGGAGGCTGCATGCCGGAGCCTCCCTGGCGTCATGGAACCCGGGCCGGGGCCTCGATCCGGGTCACCGTGAACTTGCCATCGATCTTTTCGGCCTGGAATCGGATCTTCTCGCCGACCTGAAGCTTCTCGAGCATCGCGTCGTCCTTGACCTGGAAGACCATGGTCATGCCGGGCATTTCGAGGTTCTTGAGCGGGCCATGCTTGAGCGTGAGCTTCTTGCTGTCGATGTCGATCTTGCGAACTTCCCCTTCGGAGAACTCGTCCGCGGCGGGCGTCCTCGGAGGGTCGGACTGGGCGCCGGCGGCGCCAGAAAGGGCCAGTGCCGCGAGGCACGCCAGCAGTGCGTTGCGCAAGCCGATCATGGCCGTGCCACCTTCACGACGCCCTTCATCCCGGCGTCATAGTGCCCGGGCTGAAGGCAGGCGAAGTCGATCTGGCCGGCCCGGGTGAACTGCCAGACGACTTCACCGCTCTGGCCGGGCGCCAGGGTCACCATGTTCGGGTCGGCGTGTTCCATTTCGGGGTTCTTCTTCATGACTTCGTAGTGGGCCTCGAGCGCCTTCCGGGTCCCGAGCACGAGTTCGTGTTTCAGTTGGCCTGAGTTCCTGATGACGAAGCGCACGGTCTCGCCCTGCCTGACGCGAATGTCGGCCGGCACGAAGCGCATGCCGTCGTTCATGTCGATGCGGATCGTGCGGGCGGCCTTGCCGGCGACGCCGGGCTGGCCGATCGCGCTGTCGGCGTCGTGGCCGTGGCTGTCGTCGTGCGCGTGGCCGCCGGCATGGGTGCCGGACGCCGAGGCGCCGGCCGCCGCCAGGGCCAACAGCGCAGCGAGGGCGGTGTGGCGAAGTGTCTGCTTCATGGATTTCCTTTGCGTTGGGAGTGGTGGGGAGAAGACGTCAGTGGCCGGCGTGGCCGCCGGCGGGCTTGCGAACCTGGACTTCGATGTCCCTGGCGGGCATGTTCCGCGCGGGCATCGCGGCGGCACCGGCACCGCGCTGTCGCTGCGCTTCGGGCACGGGGCCGTCCAGCTCGTAGGCCACGGTGCCCTTGGGATGCTTGAACCAGCCCGGGTTCGTGTAGTCGCCGGGTTTCTGGCCACGGCGGACCTTGAGGACGCTGAACATGCCGCCCATCTCGACCGAGCCGAAAGGGCCCTCGCCGGTCATCATCGGCGCCGTGTTGTCGGGGATCGGCATCTGCATCTCGGTCATGTCGGCCATGCCGCGCTCGCCCATGACCATGTAGTCGGGCACCAGGTCCGCGATCTGGCGCGTGATGTCCTGGTGGTCGACGCCGATCATGGTCGGGACATCGTGGCCCATGGCGTTCATGGTGTGGTGGCTCTTGTGGCAGTGGAAGGCCCAGTCGCCTTCCTCGGCGGCCACGAACTCGAACTGGCGCATCTGGCCGACCGCGACATCGGCCGTCACCTCGGGCCAGCGTGCGCTCCGAGGCGTGGGTCCGCCATCGGTTCCGGTGACCTCGAACTCGTGGCCGTGCAGGTGCATCGGGTGGTTCGTCATCGTCAGGTTGCCGACGCGGATGCGGACCTTGTCGTTGAGCCGGACGTTGAGCGAGTCGATGCCCGGAAAGATCCGGCTGTTCCATGACCACAGGTTGAAGTCGAGCATGGTCATGATCCGCGGCGTGGCGCTGCCGGGCTCGACGTCGTAGGCGTTCAGCAGGAATACGAAGTCGCGGTCGACCTTGTCGATCAGCGGATTCTCGCCCTTCGGGTGCGTCACCCAGAAGCCCATCATGCCCATCGCCATCTGCACCATCTCGTCCGCATGCGGGTGGTACATGAAGGTTCCCGGGCGGCGGGCGACGAATTCGTAGACGAAGGTCTTGCCAGGCCGGATCGGCGGCTGCGTCAGCCCCGAAACCCCGTCCATGCCGTTGGGCAGGCGTTGGCCGTGCCAGTGGACGCTGGTGTGCTCAGGCAGCTTGTTGGTCACGAAGATGCGCACCCGGTCGCCTTCCACGACCTCGATGGTGGGCCCGGGTGACTGGCCGTTGTAGCCCCAGAGGTTGGCCCTGAAGCCCGGCGCCATCTCGCGCACCACGGGCTCGGCCACCAGGTGGAACTCCTTGACGCCCTTGTTCATCCGCCACGGCAGGGTCCAGCCGTTGAGGGTGAGCACGGGGTCGTAGGGACGGCCGCTGGCGGGCGCGAGCGGCGGCATGGTGTCGGGCTGGGTCTGGAACACGGGCTCGGGCAGCGTTGCCATCGCCACCTTGCTCACGCTCGCAGCGGCGACGGCTCCGGTAATGGCGCTCGCAGCGCCGAGAAAATTGCGTCGGTTCTTCATGTCGTTCATTCGGTCGAAGGCCTGCCGATGGTCGAGGCAGCCAACGCGGCGTCGGCGAGCCAGAACTGCTGCTGGGCGTTGATGGCGTTGCTGACGCTCGCGATCTGGTCGCGCGCCTCGGCCAGCAACTCGAAGACGCCGATCAGCATGCCGTTGTAGCGAAGCACGTTCTCGTCGGTCATGGTCTGGCGCAGCGGGACGATCTCGTCGCGGTAGTGCCGGGCGATGTCATGGGCCGTGCGGTACGCCGAGTAGCTCTCGCGCAGTTGCGAGGACGCGCCGCGCACAGTGGCGTCGTAGCGATTGGCCGCGGCCAGCGTCTGTGCATCCAGCGCATCGCGCTGCGCCATTCCCCAGTCGAACAGGGGCAGCCGGATGTCGACCTCGAAGCCGCGGCGCGTGCTCTGGGTCCCCGTGGCATCGTCGAACACGGTGTCGTGGCGGCCGCCGAGCTCGATCTCGGTGTAGGTCGACAGCAGGTTGATCCCCTGCGACTGGCCCGCGGCCTCCAGCCGGGCCCGCGCGATCCGGACGTCGAGGCGCTGTTCGGTCGCGGTGGCGGCGACCTCCGTCGCATCGCGGGGCACCTTCGGCAGGTCGGGCAGCCGGTCCGGCAGGCGCATCCGTGCGGCCTGGACATCGTCCAGTCCAAGGGCGCGATTCAACTCCTCGCGCGTGGCGGTGGCGGCATGCCGCGCCAGGGCCAACTGGGTGGTCGCGTCGGCATAGAAGACCTGCTGACGCGCGCGCTGGAGCTTGCTGAAGTTGCCGACCTGCTGCATCCGGCGCGCCAGCTCCGCGCTGGCCTGCGCCGAGCGATGGACCTGTTCGGCGTACTTCAGCGTCTGCTGGGCTGCGACCGCACGAACCCAGGCCTGCCGGACCTGCGTGACCTGGTCGATCACGGTGGCCGTCAGCTGCACCTTGGCCTGGTCCGACTGGCTTTTCGAGATGGCCAGCCGCCGCGGCAGCAGGATCAGGTCCACCAGCCCGAACGAGAGCAGCCGGCCCAGCTCGAGTTCGCTGTCGATCCGCAGGCGATCGAACTTGAAGATCGGGTTCGGGAGCCGGCCGGTCTGGTTGGCGGCGGCGATGTCGGCCCAGCTCTGGGCGACCAGGGCCTGCACGGCCGGGCTGTTGGCGAGGGCGAGGCGCACCGCGTCGTTCTGCGTCAACGGTTGCGCCAGAAGCTCCTGCGCCAGGGCCGCGCGGCGGTCGCGCTGCGCGGGGTCGCGGCTCAGTTCCAGCTTTCCCTGGGTGAAGGCCTGCGCGTTGGCGTTCGTTTCCTGCAATGCATCGTCGATGCCGACCGAGGCGCAGCCGGCCAGCACGCCGATGGCGGCAGCGATGGTCGGCAGGCGGAAGGCCGGCATCATGGTCGCTCCTTCGCTGGCGTTGTCGGTTTCGGTATGGCGGGGCCGTCGCCGGCTCCGCTGTTCTCCGCCTCCTTGGCGTAGGCCCGCCAGCCACCGCGGCGATGCACGGTGTCGTTGGCGGCCTTCCAGGGGATGGGCTTTTCGTCTGCGAAGGGGCGGTAGCCTTCGAGCGCGGACTGGTAGCTGACGACCGGGTGCGTCGCGGTCGATTCAGCAGGCGGCGAGGTCGGCTGGGCGATGGCGCTCAGCGCACCCACGGCGGGGAAAAGGGCCAGCCAGCGGGCCGGCAATGAAGCGAACATGGATGTCCTCGCAAGTTCATGAACGGAGTGCGTCGAGCTGCCCTGAAAGGGCACGGCGCAGGCGATGCATGGGCGTTCGCGGCGTGGCCGTGACAAGTCACGGCGGCGCGAACGTGTCAGCTGCGAGGAGGTTTGTCGAGAAGGCGGGGCGCGCGTGTCGCCATCGCAAAGGATGGTTCCACCAGTTCAGCAGGGGGCAGGTCCTGGAGGACGATCAGCTGCAGCTCGCTGACCAGCGCGGTGGCGTGGCAGGCGCCGCAGGTGCCGCACTTGTGCAGGGTGTCGATCTCGAGGCCGGCGGACTTGTCGGGGTCGGCCTTGGCCGACGGCTTGGCCTCGTGATGGTGCTGGCCGGCATGCCCGTCGCCGTGCCGGTGCAGCGTGGCGTCGTGCGCTTCGGAAGATCCGTCCGCGACCGCGGCCATCGTGCCCATCGCACCGGAGTGGCCGGGTCCGCAAAGGACCATGGCCGCCGCCGCGTACCCCTGAAAGGGGACGGCGATCATCATGATCCAAAGGACGAGCAGGCGAACCCGGTGCATGGCGCACATTCTAGATGACGCACGGCAATGGCCCCGAGGCGGACGGGGTCGTGGATGGCGCACCGAGGCGCTAAAGTCGGCGCCATGAACAGGCTCTCATTCCTCCACCTCGCGGTGGCGCTGGCAGGCTGCGGTGYCCCTTCCCATGAAGTCGTCCGAATGAAGGACGGCGTGATGCGCGCCACGACCTACGCCGAGGCCACCTCCTACTGCCAGAAGGACCGTTTGACGCTGCAGGTGATCGGCAAGGCGCCGGCCGAAACCGGCGTCCTGTTCCGCTGCGAACCCTGATCGCGACCGACGCACGAAGGCCGCGCCACAGCGGTCCGCAAAAGAGAGATGATCGGGCCGGTCCGTCGACCTGACGGTCCGACTCTTGCTTATGCGATCCGGACGGTCCGCGAGCCGGCCTCCCGATGCCCTGACGCCGCGCAGGCAGGCCGCGCCGATCCATTCACAGCGAAGGAGTTCCCATGTTCGGACTGACACCGCTCGGCACCGTCCACACCGCCATCAGCCTGGTGGCGCTGGTCGCCGGCTTTGCATCGCTGATCCGCTTCGGCGAGATCGCGGCCGGGCACCCGCTCGGCCGCACCTACGTCTGGGCCACGGTGCTGACCTGCCTGACCGGCTTCGGCATCTTCCGGCACGGCGGCTTCGGCGCGCCACATGCGCTGGGGATCCTCACCCTGCTGGTGCTCGGCATCGCGGCGCTGGCCGGGCGCCGGAAGGTCTTCGGCCGAGCCTCGCGCGCGATCGAGATGATCGCCTACTCGACCACGCTCTTCTTCCACATGATCCCCGGGCTGACCGAGACCTTTACGCGGCTGCCCGCTGGGGCGCCGTGGTTCAGCGGGCCCGACGATCCGAGCCTGCAGAAGGCGGTGGGCTTCTGCTTCGTCTTGCTGGTGATCGGCTGCGTGCTGCAGGTGCGCGGCCTCGCGAAGCGGTCGTCGGCGGGGCTGGCGGGCGGCGTGGGCGGATAGGCGAAGGAACGAGCGCTTCTATTCCAGGAGGCCGCGTCTCGTGGCGATGCGGACCGCTTCCGCACGGGTGTGGCAATTCAGGGCTTCCAGCATGCGGCGCACATGCATCTCGACCGTCCGATGGCTCAGGCCCAGCGTACGCGCCACCTGCTTGTCGGTCTGCCCTTGCCCGACCAGGCGCAGCACTTCGATCTGCCGCGGGGTCATTCGACTCGTCGAACGGTCGACCGGCACGTCACGCCGCGGCGAATCGGCCGTCGTTCCGGGTTCGAAAAATGCCGACAGTTCATGCACGACTTCGGGCCACTCGGGATCGGCCTCCAGCGGCATATGGTTGGCGCTGGTGAACGAGATGAACTTCGCGCCCGGGATCAGGGAGGCCATCAGGCGGCCCTCGTCGAAGGGAATGAAAGTGTCGTCGTGCGCGTGGAAGACGAGGGTCGGACAGGCCACCGTGCGCGCTTCCGCCGACACGTCGAGATCGTGCGCCGCTACGGTGTAGGGAAATCCCACTTTACCCATGCGATCGAGGGCGACCGCATCGAACTCCTTCAACTGCTCCCGGGTGATCTGGGGGCGCCAGCGCAAGTAGTAGGAAGAACGGAACGAGGCCCCGAGCGCACCGTACTCACCCCAGGCCGCCTCGGCCGTCTGGATCATTGCGCGAGCGGCGTTCAGCGCCTTCTCATCCTCGGTGCGGCGCATGAGCCCGCGCGCGCAGCCGCCGTAGATGGCCAGACGGCTGACGCGCTCCGGATGCCGTGCGGCAAAGCAGATTGCGACCGCGGCGGCATGCGAGAACGCGACCAGCGCGACCGTCGGTACGCCCAGCGCATCGACCACGGCCTCGAGATCCTCCACCCAGGCGTCGATCGTGAAGCGGCTAATGGCGCGTTCCGACAGACCGATACCCCGCGCGTCATAGCGCACATACATGAAGTCTCTCGACAGTGCCTCGGCCCAATGGCGCGAGGTGAAGATCGGCGCTTCGAGCGCCTCCACGGCGCTCCAGATCCGCACGGCGACGACTGCCGAACCTGTGCCACTGACGGCCATTGCTAGGCGCGTGCCGTCGGCACTGGTGCAAAAGCGAATCCCTGCATGGGCGGGCATGGCGTGGGCTGATCCGTGTGAAGGGCAACGGGCGTTCGGACGCGAGTCGGATGCTACGACACCCTTACGGTAGTCGCAAACGAGCGCTACGGTGATCCAACGACTGCCCCGGGCATCGAAGGACGCGCATGCTGCCTCCATGGCGTCGGCGAGACGCAAGGAGCACTCGAAATGAACCTCGCAGCCTGCCACCGCGTCTTCTGGTCCGTCATTCCATTCCTTGCCCGGCCCGAACGCGCGCTTCGCGCCGACGACCGGCGGGCTGGCGCGATTCAGTGGGTGTCGTTGCGGGGAAACGGCACCTTCGACCTCGAGAGGCCGTGGGGCTGCCGCCTTCAGTGCATTCGCGGTTCGATCTGGATCACGCACGCGGGTGACGGACGAGACGTGGTCCTCGAGGCCGGATCGAGTTTCGTCGCCGATCGCAAGGAGCCGATGTTCATTCAGGCCTTGGGGGCGGCGGAATTTGGGATCGACAGCGCTGAAAATCAGCGGTCGACGTCCGCGGCCGACCGAGATGCGTAGTCCGCGCAGCGGAGGCGGTCCTTGCCAGGTCCACGCTTGGCGTTTTCAGAATATGAGGAGGCACAACGCGCCGAGGTTCAGCGCAGGACCCAGAAAAGTCCATGCGAATGACGCCACCCATTCGACAGCCATCGTCGTGGAGTGAGGCTGGACCCAGATGTGTGCCGCAAATGCGCCGAATACGGCGGCAGGCGTCGAGAAGTAGTAGCCCACCCAACGCAGCGCTGCGTCCAGTGCGTTGAAAGACCAGAGCCATGCGAAGTACAGCAGCATGAACGCACACAAGGCAGTAGCCACGCCGTAGGCCACCGACGGGCGCGCTCCACACATTGCGATGAGGGCGACGACAGCACCTGTCGGCAGCCAATAGTGGGCGAAGTTGGGCCGAAAATACCCGTCATGCGGCGCGATCATCGCAGCTCCGAGCCCAGCCACGATGGCTGCACGCATGCAAATGAAAATTCTCTTCGGTGTGTCGGGGTGGAACATGGCGTGAGCTTGAGCTGCGGTGGGCCTGTCAAGTCATCAGGCCCAACATCGGCATGACCGCTCCGACGTAGCCTACCCACCAGCGCCTTCGAATGAAGAAGCCCAGAAGCGGCCCAACGCCTGCCTCGAGGCTCTCCCCGTCCTTGTCGATCCGCGTGGTGGAGGAACCTTGAAATACACGCGGCCTCCAAGCAGACGAAAGGCCTTTCCGCCAATGCGAACGCGCCGCAGAGCACCTGGGTTCGCAAATCACATCTTCGAGAATGCGGGCGGGCTCATTGCCGGCACTCGGGTGGCAGCAGGTTCGGCCTCATGTCGACAGGCTGGCAGGTCCAGGTGACGCGGCCGCCGGGGTCCGCGGACGGCACGAGCTGAAACGTCCGCCCGTTCACCGGTCCGCTCGAGAGCACCAGCCTGATGGTTCCGTTCGAGGTGTTCAACTGCACGTCCTGAAGCTCGGGCGGCAGCGGAGGGCCGATCCGGACGGCCGCCAGGCTTCGAGGCAGCGCGCGCTGGGTCTCGTAGTGTTCGCCGACTGCGGCAGCCGCGGCCTTGCCGTAGCGCAGCGCATCCACGGCTTTCGCGCGGGTCGTGTAGTCCTGGTAGGCCGGCAGGGCAATGGCCGCGAGCATGCCTATACCTGCCACGATGGCCAACACCATCACCAAAATCAGGGCGACGTTGCTGGTGCCCCCCTTCGTGGCCAGCACGGCGAACTGGGCCTGCGGGTTGCTGCTCGTATTGCGTGCACTGGCGATGAGCTTCTGGCAGTGCCGGTAATAGCCCCCATTCGAGATCAATGGCGGAATCACGAACAGACCCAACACGTACGCGCAGTACGCGAGCATCGCGAACCGGGGGGCGAAGGCCGCTGAAGCGCCGATCGCCACTGCAATGACATTGGGCAGGAAGAAGTAGAGCGCCGCCTTGCCCCACATCTTCCGGTACATGAGCCACCAGAAAGTGAAGAAGAAGGCCGGCCAGTGCCAGCCGAACCGGGTCCCTTCCCTGTCGAACTCCTCGAACCTTCGGAGGTAGTAGTCGCGGCTCCTTTCGCCGATGGCAAGCTCGTAGAGCTCGCGCGGATCGTCCGTTGCAAGAGACTGGGGCGGCATGGGGGCCTCGCCGGCTGCGATGGTCTTCATTGGTTCTTTCTCCTCGCCCGCGGTTGTACCTTCGAGACGCTCGGACGGCCAGCACCAACGGCTCAGGTCGTGGCGCGGCTGCAACCCTTCCCGGGAACAGTTCTTTCAGCTCGCCGGCTTACCCTTCTTCGGCGCTGCCGCTGCGCGGGCCGGCAACCGCCCTCTTCTCTCCAGACCCTCGCGCAGCATGAATTCGACCTGCGCATTCGCACTGCGCAGCTCTTGCGCCGCGAGCCGCTCGATCTCGGCCCACAGCACCGGATCGATGCGCAGCGGAAATGACTTCTTGCCAGGACTGGCCATGAAGAAAAAGCGCGCCGGGCCGACGCTCAGGTGTAGAGCGTGCCGGTGTTGATCACCGGCCGGGCGTCGTTGTCGGAGCACAGCACGACCAGCAGGTTGGACACCATCGCCGCCTTGCGCTCGTCGTCGAGCGTCACCAGGTTGCGCTCGGACAGGCCCTTGAGCGCGGCCTCGACCATGCCCACCGCGCCCGCCACGATTTGATGCCGGGCGCTGACGATGGCCGTGGCCTGCTGGCGCCGCAGCATGACCTGGGCGATCTCGGGTGCGTAGGCCAGGTGCGTGAGCTTGGCGTCCAGCACCTCGACCCCGGCACTGGCGAAGCGCTGATTGAGCTCGGCCTTCAGGGCGTCGGCCACCACATCGAGCCCGGCGCGCAGCGTGGTCTCGTCGCCTTCGAGATCCTCGCCGCTGTCGTAGGCGTACAGCGTCGCCAGATGGCGGATCGCCGCCTCGGCCTGGATGCTGACGAACTTGGTGTAGTCGTCGATCTCGAACACCGCCTGGGCCGTGTCGTGCACGCGCCAGACCACCGCGGCGCCGATCTCGACCGGGTTGCCGCGCTTGTCGTTGACCTTCAGCGGCGGCGTGTTGAGGTTGCGCGCGCGCAGCGAGATCTTCTGTCCGCTCAGAAACGGGTTGGTCCAGCGCAGGCCTTCGGAACGGTCAGTGCCCTTGTATTCGCCGAACAGCGTGAAGATGATGCCCTCGTTGGGCTTGAGCATGTAGAAGCCAGGCATCAGCACGGCGCCGACGAGCACCAGCGCCACGCCGATGGCCGGATGTGCCAGATGGCGAACGAACATGAGGGCGCCAAAGGCGAACAGCAGCAGCGCAGCCAGCGCAATCGCGTAACCGCTGATGGACTGGTAGCGGCGTTCGCTGCGGACGACGCGCGCATGGGTGGGGGACGCTGCCTCGGTCATTCGGTCTCCTCCAGGAAAGTGATATCACTTTAATATCTGTCAAAGGCGAARTCAACAGCCTCTTCGCGGCCCAGCGCCAGGCACGGGTGTGTGCTCAGCCGCCGGTCAGCGCGCTTTGCAGGAAGGCGAGCATGCGCGGCTATGCGTCTTGCCGGGCGCGCGCGGTTCCCTCGGCGCGATGCGCGGTTCGATCTGCGCGACCGACGCGTTCAGCTTGCCGAGTTCGTCCACCACGTACTCGCGTTCGACGCCATTCGAAGACTGGCGCCCTGCGGCTTCGCGTTCTGCCCAGTGCATGCCGATGGCGGCGCCCAATGCCAGCGCGACCACCGATGCCGCCGCGGCGCAGGCCAGAGCGATCGTGACCGCCGTGCGACGCGTGACGAATCGGATCGAGAGCACGGATTGTCCCAGCGCAAACGGATCCGGCCTATGGGAAAGGCGGCCTCGGCGGTGGTTGCGGTCCCGATGCGCGGGTACCCCATGCTTTCCAGGAGCTGCGCCTCGGTGGCGAGCACGAAGGGATGGTCGTCGACCAGCAGGATGCCCGRGTCCCTGCGGCTTCCAGCGCCACCGGCGTCGAGCCGGCGGGGCAGGTGGTCGACAGGGTTCGACTGGGTGGTCATGAAGACTCCTCGCAGCGCAGGCTCGGGACGGTTCGGCAAGGGCCCTAGTGTAGGGGCCGGGAATTGCCCGAGGCTTCGTATTCCAGTCAGTCAAGAGGCAGTTAAAATCCGATCCGCATGCCCCGCTGGCTCTTCCCTGCTGTTCTCGCGTTCGTGCTTTGCTGCCTCGGCTTCACGGCCGTCGCCCAAGGTCAGGCGGGTGCGCGCCAGCACGGTTGCGACGCCACGGTGCCGGCGCAGATCCAGCATCTGGCGGGCTCCCACGCCCTCGATGCCGGCACACCGGCCGAAAGCGGCGACGAGACGCCCGGCAATGACGAGCAGCGGCACGACTGCAGCGAGATCCTGATCGGCGCCCCCGGCCACTTTGTCCCGCTGGCGATGTCGGAGTTCGTCGCGCCACCGCCGCCGGCGCTCGGGGCCTCGCCCTTCCTCGAGCATCCGAAGCGGCCACCTCGCGCCTAGGCTTTCACGCCCAAGGCCCGCTGCCCGCGGGGGACCGCTCTGTTCCCTCGCCTGCCAGCACTCCGCAGCAAGACGTTTCGCACGTCGGCCTGCACCCCCCCCTCGGCGGCGCCAATGCGCCCCCATACAGAAGGAATCATCGATGCGTCTCACCACCAAAGGCCGCTTCGCAGTCACCGCCATGATCGACGTAGCACTGAACGGCCGCAACGGCCCGGTCAACCTGTCCTCCATCCACCAGCGCCAGCGGATCTCGCTGTCGTACCTGGAGCAGCTGTTCGGCAAGCTGCGGCGCCAGGGCCTGGTCGAATCGACCCGCGGGCCGGGCGGCGGCTATTCGCTCGGCCGCAGCGCCGACGAGATCAGCGTGGCCGACATCATCCTGTCGATCGACGACGAGGCCGAACTCAAGACCCGCCCGCAGCGCCCTGACGCGCCGGGTGCGCAGCAGCGCTGCACCACCGACGAGCTGTGGGAGTCGGTGAACCGACGCGCGGTCGAGTTCCTGCAGTCAATCACGCTGCAGGGCCTGGTTAACGAACAGATCAGCAAGGGCGTCATGGCGGCGCGCAAAGTCGGCATTCCGGTGGTCCCGGGCCGTGTGAAGCCGCCGCCGGTCAACGCGCCGAACTCGGTGTTCGCAATGGGCGCCCTGCTCGCAAAACGCTGAGTCTTCCGCCGCCGGACTCGAACCTGGGATCAGGTTCCGGCGGCGAACTTCGCCAGCGCGATCAGGGCGACGACCAGCAGCAAGACCAGCACCAGGGCGATGGCGATGGTCGGTATGGCGCCGGCCTGGTCGACACGCTCGTCGGCGTCGGCCCGGCGGCCGCCCAGGCCGATAAAGCCCCAGAGCACGGCGCGCAGATAACGAAGAAATTTGGACATCGCCCACTGTGGCGCATCGTCGCGTCCGGGTAAAGAACCAGTTCTCGCCGATTCGACCGTCGCAGATGGCGCTGCCGCATTTACGCTTTCTTTACGCCGCCCCGTCGACTCTGTTCCCCGTCTTTACGCGCGCCTCTCCACACTCGATTCCTGATTTGAAAGCAGGAGAGATCGATGGACATCGTGTGGATTGCCGCCCTGGTGGCGATTTGGGTCGTGATGGCGGGAATGGTGGTCGGGCTCTTCAAGCTCGAAGCACCCAAGGGAGAGCGCTCGTGATCAGCCTCGAAGTTCTCTACGGATTCGGCGGCCTGCTCACCGTGATCCTTTTTGCGTACCTCGTGTTCGCACTGATCTGCGCAGAGGAATTCTGAAGTGAACGCCTCTGCCTGGGGCCTGCTGGCCTTCTACCTCGTCGTGCTGGGCGTTCTCGCCTGGCCGCTCGGCCGCTTCATCGCGGCGCTTTCCGACGGCCGCCTGCCGCGCTGGATGCAGCGCGYCGAAGCGCCGCTCTACAAGCTCGCCGGCACCTCGCCCGAGGCTTCGATGCACTGGCGCAGCTACGCCTTCGCGCTGCTCGCGTTCAACGCGATCGGTGGCCTGGCCRTCTACGGCCTGCAGCGGCTGCAATCGGTGCTGCCGTTCAATCCCGCGGGCATGGCGGCCGTCTCGCCGGACTCGGCCTTCAATACCGCCGTGAGYTTCGTCTCCAACACCAACTGGCAGGGCTATGCCGGCGAGTCGACCATGAGCTACCTGACGCAGATGCTCGGGCTCACGGTGCAGAACTTCTTCTCGGCCGCCACCGGGATCGCGGTGGCCTTCGCACTGGCCCGCGGCTTCGCTGCGCGCAGCACGGACGGCAAGGGCCTGGTGGGCAATTTCTGGGTCGACCTGACGCGCGTCACYCTGTGGCTGCTGCTGCCGATCTCGTTCGTGCTTGCGATCTTCTTCGCCGGCCAGGGCGTGATCCAGAATTTCGACGCCTACAAGACCGTGACCACGGTGGAAACCACGGCCTACCAGAACCCCAAGCTGGATGCGGCGGGCCAGCCGGTGAAGGACGCCCAGGGCAATCCGGTGACCGAAGACGCGAGCA
>NZ_JBFUIU010000175.1:0-13560 GCF_056401695.1 Variovorax sp. P4_D9 | reverse complement strand
CATGTGGTTCATCTGGTCGGCGAGCGCTCCAAATTCGTCACGGTTGGGCACCGAGATTTTGCGCCCGAAATTTCCCGCCGCGACTTCGTCCAGGAAATCACCCGCCGCACGCACCGGGAGGATGAACGACCACGAGATCACGAATCCGCACAGCCAGGCCAGCAGCACGGCGCTCGCGGCGAAGATCAGGGTCAGGATCAGCGACCTGCGGTTGGCGGCGCCGACGCTTTCGCGCAGCCGTGCCATGCGGCTCTGCTCCACGTCGACCAGCTGGTTCATGCGCAACGCGATCTGCGCGTCGAGGCGCTCCTCGCGCTGGAGAAGATCGTTCGTGATGTCCCCGAGCTTGCCGTCGCGAATGGCATTCGCGATGTCGGCGACCACGCTCATGGCGTCGTCCTGCGAAGCGCGGATCTGGTCGATCAGGCCCTTCTGCCCGGCGGCCGTGGCGGTCTCCAGCTTGGCCAGCGACTCGTTGAAACGGTTGTTCTCGCGCAGGATGCGCTCGATGGCGGCCTCGTCCTTCGACAGCAGGGCCAGTGCCGTGAAATGCATCTGCCGGTCCAACGCATGCTGGCTCTGCTGCGCCCAGCTGACGCGCTCATGCGCCTGGTCGAGCAGGCGGCTCTGCCCGGTGGTGTTCACGAGGACGAGCAGGCTGGCGACTGCCATCGCGATGAACAGCAGCGTGATGATCAGGAAGGCCAGCAGCAGCTTGGTGTGCACCGAAGCGCGAATCCGCGCCACCCTCTCCACCAGTGAGGCAAGAGGTGACTGCTTCAAAAGCCGTGTAACAAGCTGTTCAAGTTTGATGGCCAGGCTCCGGTCAAGGGCCGAATGGAGCGCAATGCCACCGCGAGTCACGAGCGAGCGCGCCTTGTAGAACCACCACGAAGCCGCTACATTTTTTGTCTCGGGAGAATTGACGGTGAGAAACCCTCCACGCATCCTCATCGTCGACGACAACGCGACCAACGTCAAGATTCTGCAGGCGCGCCTGGGCAGCGAGGGCTATGAGGTCGTCTCCGCCGCCGACGGCCTCGAGGGCCTGAGCGCGGCACGCGAGCTCACGCCGGACCTGATCTTGCTCGACCTGATGATGCCCAAGCTGGATGGCATCGAAGTCTGCCGGCGCTTGCGGGCCGACCCCGACTTTCCCTTCACGCCCATCATCATCGTGACGGCGATGGCCGACCTGAAGGACGTCGTCGCCGGCCTCGAGGCGGGCGGCGACGAGTACCTCACGAAGCCGGTGGACCATGYGGCGCTCGCCGCCCGCGTGCGTTCGATGCTGCGCATCAAGCGCCTGCACGACCAGGTCGAAGCGCTGGTCGCGCAGGTGAAGGATTGGAACGCATCTCTCGAACGCCGCGTCAGCACCCAGGTCGCCGAACTCGAGCGCGTCGGCCGGCTCCGGCGCTTCTTCTCGCCGCAACTGGCCGAACTCATCGTCAGCGGTGACGCCGAAGACCCTCTGCAGAGCCATAGGCGGGAAATCACCGTGGTGTTCCTGGATTTGCGCGGCTTCACCGCCTTTGCCGAGAGCGCCGAACCGGAGGACGTGATGGGCGTGCTGCGCCAGTACCACGCGGCGACCGGCGAGCTGATCCTCGCGCACGAGGGAACGCTCGAGCGTTTCACCGGCGACGGCATGATGGTTTTCTTCAACGATCCGGTGCCCATTCCCGACGCCGCCGAGCGCGCGGTGCGGATGTCGCTGGCGATCCGCGAGCGGGTCGGCTCGATCGCCCAGACCTGGCTGCGGCGCGGCTATTCGCTCGGCCTGGGCATCGGCATCGCCCAGGGCTTCGCCACGATCGGCGCCATCGGTTTCGAGGGGCGCTGGGACTACGGCGCGATCGGCACCGTGACCAACCTCGCGGCGCGACTGTGCGGCGAGGCCGAGGGCAACCAGATCCTGATTTCGAGGCCGGTCTATGCCCAACTGGAGTCGCTGCTCGACGTCGAGCCGCCGAAGGCGCTCAGCTTGAAGGGATTTCAGCGTCCGGTCGACTGCTTCAGTGTGCGTGGCATGAAGGCCGCAGGCCCGGTGTGAAGCGCAGGGTTCCGCTACGCGATGTCGACCGGCTCGCCCACATCCGCCACGGTCCCGACAAACACGCCGACATCACGGAAGCGCCTGACGCCACCGGGTCCCTTTTCGAGCAGCAAGGCCGGCGCCCCATGGACCCATCGCACGTTGAGGGGGACGACGATGTCCAGCTTCGCGGCATCGTCGTGCAAGGACTGCGCAAACACCAGGCCGGGTTCACATTCGATGGCTGGTGACGCACCGTCGAATCCGGCATCGCGCAGCCGGCGGAATGCGCGCTCACCGGCATCGCGCGCATCGAAGGACGCGGCGTCGATGCCGAGCCATTCGGAGATGAACTCCTGCGCCTTTTCATCGACTCTGCCTTGGCGAAGCAGCGCCATATCCTCCAGGCGGAGTTGCGTCGAAGTCAGGCTGCCGCGTTGGCCGGATCCAAAGCAGTGCCACATGATCGGCGTGCGCAACGGGCCCTGCGACGCCGGCCGCCAACTTCGCCCTGCGACCTTGCTTCGCGGTGAAACGGCATATAGGTACGAGAAGTCTCCCTTGGCTTCGCAGGCGCGCAGGAACGCCTCGAGCGCGGAGACTGGAGGCTCATTCGATGTTCGCTCGGCGGGCACCCGCTCCACGATGCCGATCATCGCGTCATAGCGGTCGTCGGCATTCTTGAACTCGCGCCCGCCCATGCCGGACAGGACCTGGAATACCGGGCGCTCGAGATACTCGCCGATCTGCCAATCGGCCAGAAGATCCTGCAGGGCGTCCAGGCGCGGGTGCAGCGCCTTGAGAGCGAAGGCGTCGACGCCAAGCGCGCGTTCACGTTCAACCATGAACTGGCCCAGTCCATTGAGCAGATCAAGCGCCGAGAGCGACGCGCGTCCGCCCTCGGCAATGAAGTGCATTGCTTGGCTGTTGAGAATCTCCTGGTAGGTCCAGGCCCGTGCCACCCAGTCGTCGGACTCGAAGAGATCCAGTTCGAGCAAGTTGCGATCGCCTTGCGCAAGCCGCTCGAGCACGGGCGCGCATGCAAGAGACAGCACGGCCACGACCTGCGATGCGTTGCGATAGATGGCTCCCAGCCTTCGCAGGCACTCTCGTCGGGCCGGTCCCGACAGCGGAACGCAAAACGCATCGAT
Organism: Variovorax sp. P4_D9; assembly: GCF_056401695.1. NCBI lineage: Bacteria > Pseudomonadati > Pseudomonadota > Betaproteobacteria > Burkholderiales > Comamonadaceae > Variovorax > Variovorax sp. P4_D9. The sequence goes on along the minus strand of NZ_JBFUIU010000175.1, from coordinate 10,371 downwards.
CCACAGTGCTGAAGGAGAAAAGGATGCGATCACGGCCTCCGCGGCGCTCAGAGCGCGCACCGACATTGCGTTGAGAGGATCGAGAGGATGAGGCCCATAGGCGTCGCCCCAGGCATACGACACACAGGTGTACGCGAGCGCCTCGCCCTCGCCCGGCGTGTCGCGCCAGTCGCCAAGCCGCCATTTCACGCCGCCGATCACCAGCGCACCGGCCACCGCATCGTTCTCGTTCGCCCTGAAGAGCAGGCGGAACGAAGCCGCGGCATTCGACATCATCGAACCTCCCCTAGACTGACCCCGGTAACTGCCCCACGCGCAGCATGCCGGCAAGCACCCGGTGCTTGGATTGTTCGATGTGCGACATCATGTGCGCCAGTGCGCCATCGCTGTCCTTGGCGGCGAGCGCGTTCAGGAACTCGAGGTGCTCGCGCATCGCGGGTACTACCTGCACCGGACGCATGGAGTCGGCGTCGTAGCGGATCAGGCGCACGTGCAAGCTGTTGACGCGGTAGATCTCCGACAGGATCTCGTTGCCAATCGAGTCGACCATCGTGTCGTGAAGGCCCCAGTCCACGACCTGGGCGTCCTTTTCGAGCTGGGCGTCGGGATGGGGCTTGAGCGCGCGGTCCAGGATCGCCTGGTGGTCGGCGATGAGCTTCGCGATGGTCTCGTCGCTCGCGACCCGCGCGAAATGGACCACGGCTTCGCGCTCCACCATTGCCCGCACCTGCCAGGCGTTGCGGATCAGCTTCATGTCGACACTGGCGATCTGCAGGCCCCGCTTCGGCACCGTCTTGATGAGGCCGGCCGCCTCCAGGCGAGGCACCAGCTCGCGCACCGCGGCGAGCGGCATCTCGAGCAGCTCCATGAGCTCTCGCTGGGAGACGAACTGCCCGGGCCGGATGCGCGCATCGATGATCTGCTGGCGAAAGCCCTCGTAGGCGCGGCTGCGCTGGTTCACCGGCTCCGGTTCGAGGCCACTCGGCACTGGGCGTTTGGTCGGTTCGGAGCGTGCAATGGCAGAGGTGTTCATGGCGATGATGGTACGTGTCGCAGGTGCCGCGGCGGCGGCGAAGGTCGCCCAGGGTAAATACTAGCATCCATCTGACATGTTAGTCGGGGTATAGTTGAACCTCAGCACGACATCAGTCGCCATTCTCATCGTTTTCATCGCACACCGGAGCACTTTTCATGGGTCTTGATCTCACTGGCGTCATTCCGCCCCTCGTCACGCCGTTCACCGCCGATGGCAGCATCGACGAGGCTGCCTTCCGCAATGTCATTCGCTTCAACCTCGACAAGAAGGTGCACGGCGTCTGCCCCGGCGGCAGCAGCGGCGAAGGCCACACGCTGACGATCGATGAGTTCAAGCGCCTGATGGAAATCACGGTGGAAGAAGTCGCCGGCGCCGTGCCGATCGTCGCCGGCATCATCTCCAACAGCACGCGCGACGCCATCAACCGCGCCAAGGCGATCTCGCACCTGCCGATCGCCGCGCTGCAGGTCACGCCGGTCCACTACCTGTTCAAGCCCGACGAAGATGCGACCTTTCGCCACTTCAAGGCGCTGACCGAAGCGGTCGACATTCCGGTCATCATCTACAACGTCGTGCCGTGGAACTACCTGAGCCCGGCCCAGATGATTCGCCTGATGAAGGAATTGCCCGGGGTCCAGGGCATCAAGCAGAGCCAGGGCGACCTCAAGCTGATGGCCGACCTGCTGCTCGGCGTGCCGAAGGGCTGCAAGGTGTTCTCGGCCGTCGACGCGCTGCTGTATTCGTCCTTCGCCCTGGGCGCGCACGGCACGATCGCAGCCACCCCTGCGGCCTTGCCTGGCGTCTGCGTGGCGCTGTGGAATACCGTGCAGGCCGGTGACCACGTCAAGGCGCTGGAGATGCACAAGTCGATGCTGGCGTTCTGGAACGCGGTGATCGGGGACAACCTGCCGGCGAACCTGAAGACGACCATCACGCTGCAGGGATGCAACGCCGGCCTGCCGCGGGCGCCGATGCCCCCCACCAGCGACGCCCAACTGGCCCGGATCAAGGCCGCCCTGGACGACGTGCTGCGCTTCGAGGCCTGAGGCCTCGCCCCCCTATTCTTGGAGACAGGTGAACAAGATGAACATCAATCGTCGGCAGATCCTCCATTTCGGCGCCGTCGCCGCTGCCAGCAGCGCGTTCGGCATGCCGGCCTGGGCCCAGGGCTTTCCGAGCAAGCCCGTGACGCTCGTGGTGCCCTTTGCGCCCGGCGGCAACACGGACATCGTCGCCCGCACCGTGGCCGTGGCGCTTGGCAAGGTACTGGGCCAGTCGGTGGTGGTCGACAACCGCGCGGGCGCCGGCGGGTCGATCGGCGCGGCGCAGGTCGCGCGCGCCGCGCCGGACGGCTACACGCTACTGCTCTGTGGCGCCGGCGTGGTGGTCACGGTCCCGGAAATGGTCAAGACCAGCTACAGCCGGTCGAACTTCGCGCCAATCGGCCTGGTGAACAAGAGTTCGATGGTGCTGCTTTCGCGCAAGAACGACACCCGCTTCAAGAACTTCAAGGAGTTCGCGGCCTACGCCCGTTCTGGCGAGGGCAAGCTGACCGCCGCGCATTCCGGGCCCGGCACGCCCAACCACCTGGCACTGCTGCAACTCGAGAGCCTGCTCAAGACCAAGTTCACGATCGTCAGCTACAAGGGCTCGGGTCCGGCGCTGGTCGATCTGATCGGCGGCCAGGTCGACGTGCATTTCGACCAGGTCACCAGTTCCCTGCAGCACATCAAGGGCGGCACGCTCCAGCCGCTCGCGGTATTGGGGCCGGTGCAGGACCCGTCGCTTCCCGGTGTCCAGACCGTCGCGGAACTTGGCTTCGGCGAGATCGACGGCACGACCTATGTCGGGGTGCTCGCGCCCAGCGGAACGCCCAAGGACGTGCAGGACAAGCTGGCCGCTGCGCTGGCCCAGGCAGTCAAGGACCCGCAGACGGTGAACAGCGCCCGTGAACTCGGCAGCGTCGCCATGTCCAGCACGCCGCAGGAGTTCGCCCGGATCCTCGACGCCGAGTACGCACTGGCCACCCAGGCCACCAAGGACGGCCGCCTCAAGGCCGACTGAGCCCCTTGACCCACGCAGGCGCCGGGCACAAGCCCGCGCCGGCTCCGCCGTGCGCGCCTGTGCGCGCAAGCGTCCCGAACAGACGAAGACAACCGTGAAGAAAATCCTCAACGACCCCAACGCCTACGTCGACGAAATGCTCGACGGCATGTGCCTGGCCCACCCGGAACTGCAACGCCGCGGGGATGGCGGCCGCGTGGTCGCGCGCAACAGCGGCGCCGTGCCGGGCAAAGTGGGCATCGTCACCGGCGGCGGCTCGGGCCACCTGCCGGTATTCCTCGGCTACGTGGGCGACGGGCTGCTCGACAGCTGCGCGGTCGGCAATGTGTTCGCCGGCCCGCGCATGGACGACTGCATCGAGGCGATGCGCGCGGCCGATGGCGGCGCAGGCGTGTTGCAGCTTTACGGCAACTACGGCGGCGATCGCATGAATTTCGACATGGCGGCCGAGATGCTCGAACTAGAGGGCCTGCCGGTGGCCTCGGTGCGGGTCTGCGACGACGTGGCGAGTGCGCCGACCGCGCAGCGCGAAAAGCGCCGTGGCGTCGCCGGCCTAGTCCTGGTCTACAAGGTCGCCGGCGCCAAGGCCGCTGCCGGAGCGAGCCTGGACGAGGTGGCCGCGCTGGCGTGCAAGGCCAATGACGCCTGCCGGTCGATCGGCGTTGCGCTCAGTCCCTGCGTGGTGCCCGAATCCGGCAAGGCCTCCTTCGCCATCGGCGAGCAGGAGGTGGAGTTCGGGATGGGCATTCACGGCGAGCCAGGCATCTGGCGCGGGCCGCTCAAGCCGGCCGACGCCCTGGCCGACGAGATGCTCGAACACGTGCTGCCGGAACTCGCGCTGGCGCAGGGCGACCGCGTCGCCGTGCTGGTCAACAGCCTGGGCGCGACGCCCGCCGAAGAGCTCTACATCCTTTATCGCCGGGTGACGGCAGTGCTCGCAGGCCGCGGCGTGAGGATCGCGCGCTCGCTGGTGGGCCGCTATGCGACGTCGATGGAAATGGCGGGGGCATCGCTGAGCGTGATGAAGCTCGACCCGGAACTGGAAGCGCTGCTGGCCGCGCCGGCCGACTGCCCCTTCTGGAGCGTGCGCTGATGCTCGACGCCGCCACGCTGGCCGCCGCCCTGCCCCGCTGGTGCGCGGGCCTGCACGCCTGCGCCCCCGAACTAAATACGCTCGACGGCCGCCTCGGCGACGCCGACCTGGGCGCCACGCTCGACAAATGCGCCGCGATGGTCGAGCAGGCGCTGCCCGATCTGCCGGAGGCGCTGGAAGGCATCTTCAGGCGTTGCGCGCAGGCGACCGCCAAGGCGTCGGGGTCGAGCTTCGGCACCCTCCTCACGGTTGCGCTCATGACCTGCGCCAAGCGATGCGCAGGCAGAGACCGGATAGGCCGCACGGAACTCGCGGCCATGCTGGCTGAAGTGGTCGCGACCCTCGCGGCGCGTGGCGGCGCCGGCCTGGGCGACAAGACCGTGCTCGACGGCCTCGACGCCATCCAGGTCGCATTGGCCGCGTCGCCCGAAGGCGCCGACGGCCGCAGCGTCGCCAGCGCCGCGGCGCGCGCCGCGCTCGATGCCTTCCGCGACAAGCCCAACCGCATCGGCCGGGCGCGCATGTTCGCGGAGAAGACCATCGGGATGGACGACCCCGGCATGGTCGCGCTGCTGCGCATGGTGGACAGCCTGTGATTCATTCGGCACCCGGACCCCACCGCGTGCGAATCCTTTCCGGAGACAAGACATGCTTGGACAAGTGATCGTCAGCGGCCTCGCGATGGGCTGCATCTATTCCCTGATCGCGCTCGGCTACGCCTACGTGTGGAACACCATGGCGATCGTCAACTTCGCGGCCGGCGAGTTCCTCACCTTCTCCGCCTTCGTTTTCGTCGCCACCTTCACCACCAGCCTGCACCTGCCCTTCTGGCTCGCGGCGATCCTGACGGCGGTGGTGATGGCGGTGCTCGGCGCGGTGTTCTCGCGCCTGGTGTTTGCGCGCCTGCAGCGCCAGAAGGCGCTGGTCGCCATCATCGCCACGGTCGGCTTCGGCATCTTCCTGAAGGAGATGGCCCGCATCATCTACGGCCCCGAACCGCTGCTCTACGCCAGCCCGTTCGGCGACGGAGTGGTGACGGTGGGCGGGGTGCGGGTTCCGGTGCAGCAGCTCGTGATCATGGCGGTGGTCGTCGTGGTGATGGCCCTGCAGTACCTGGTGCTGCGCTACACCACCATCGGCAAGGTGATGCGCGCCACCGCGCTCGACCGGGAGACCGCGCTGCTCATGGGCATTCCGGTCAATCGCGTCCTCGCCGGCACCTTCGCCTTTGCGTCTGTGCTGGCCGCGCTGGCCGGCATCCTGCTCGCGCCGCTGTTCTACGTGACGACCGAGATGGGCACGCTGGTGGGCCTCAAGGGATTCGTCGCGATGATCATCGGCGGCTTCGGCAGCGTCCCGGGCGCGATCCTCGGCGGCGTGCTGCTGGGCGTGATCGAGAACGTCGGCGCCTTCACGATCTCGTCGACCTACAAGGATGCGATCGCCTTCGGCCTGCTGCTGGTGTTCCTGCTCGTCCGTCCCCAGGGCCTGTTGCCCGAGCGAAATGCCGACCGCGCCTGAGGAGCCCGCCATGAACCCCAACTGGATGCGCCCCGCGGCGTGGATTGTCGTCCTCGCGGCACTCGCCATGCCGATCGCACTGGACCTCAACAGCTACTACCTGCACGTCCTCAACCTGGCCTGGATATTCGCGATCGCCGCGCTGGGGCTTCAGGTGGCGACCGGCATCACCGGCCAGATCGTGCTCGGCCAGGCAGCCCTGGTGGGCTTCGGGGCCTATGCGACCGCGCTCTTCATGATGCGGCTGTCATGGCCCTGGTTCCTCGCCCTTGCGGCATCGATGGCGCTGGCCGCCGCCGTGGGCGTCGTGCTGGGCGCCGTGAGCACGCGCATCAAGGGCCACTACCTGGCGATCGTCACGCTGGCGCTCAACGAGATCTTTCGCATGGTCGCACTCAACGAGGAATCGCTGACCGGCGGTCCGATGGGCATGCGCGACATCCCGACCTTGAGCATTCCGGCCCTGGGCGACAACATCGACCGGCAGCTGTACTTTCCCTTGCTGCTGCTGTGCTTCGCGGCCTACGCCGTCACGGTGTTCTTCCATCGTGCCCGCACGGGGCGCAGCATGCGTGCCGTGCGCGACGACGAGATCGCCGCCGAAGCCATGGGCGTCGACTCGGGCCGCGTGAAGACGATTGCCTTCGTGGTGTGCAGCGCGTGGGCGGCCCTGGCCGGCGGCCTGTACGTGCTGCTCGTGGGCTTTGCGGCACCGAGCAACTTCACGGTGTTCGAGAGCATCAAGATGATGCTGATGGTCGTGCTCGGCGGGCTGGGGTCGATCGCCGGCACCTTTCTGGGCGCGGTCGTGATCACGGTCCTGCCCGAGGCGCTGCGCGGCCTGCAGACCTACTACCTGGCCGCCTTCGGGATTGGCGTGGTCGTGATCCTGCTGGTCGCGCCGCGGGGCCTCGGCGTCGTCGGCGACTGGCTGCTGGGCTCGTTCCTGACCGGCAAGCGCGAGCCGGTGGGCGAAGCGCCTTCGACGCCCCTCAATCTCAGCGTCGCGGCAGCGGCTGCGTCATCCGCGCTCGGTGCCCGTGCCCCGGTGCCCGCCGGCGCCGAGGCCTTGCTCAAGGTGCGAGGCGTCTCGCGCAGCTTTGGCGGCGTCAAGGCGCTCAACGACGTCGAGTTCGATGTCCGGCGCGGCGAGATCCTCGGGCTGATCGGACCCAATGGCTCGGGCAAGTCGACCATGATCAACGCCTGTTCCGGCACGGTCGGCGTCGAGGGCGCGATCGAACTGGGCGGCGAGCGCATCGACAAACAGGCCCCATGGACCATCCATGGCAAGGGCGTGTCGCGCATCTTCCAGAATGTCCGGCTGTGGGAATCGATGACGGTGCTCGAGAACGTCATGGTGGCCCACCGTGCGCCGCTCGACCAGGCGGGCTCGCGCGAGGAGCAGAGCCGCAAGGCCGCCCTGGAAGCCCTTGCCAGCATGGGCGTGGCGCATCTGGCGTACCGCCGCGGAGGCGACCTGTCCTTCGGCCAGAGCCGGCTGGTCGAGATGGCGCGCGCCATCGTCAACAAGCCCAAGCTTCTGCTGCTCGACGAACCCGCAGCCGGGCTGCGCGGCGGACTCATTCTGGAACTCGCGCAGATCCTGCAGCACTTGCGGGCGCAGGGCATGTCGATCCTCGTGGTCGAGCATCGCATCAAGCTGGTGATGAATATGTGCGACCGGGTGGTCGTGCTCAACCTGGGCGACAAGATCGCCGACGGCAGCCCCGCGGAGGTCATGAATTCGCCGGCGGTGATCGAAGCCTACCTGGGCGAACGGATCCCGGAAGAGCCCACTCCCGAACTGGCGCGCGAGCCCGCTCCCGCTTGAGATCGGCATCGCAAGAAGCCTTCCCTTCCCTTCCCTTTCCTTCCCTCGGTTTTCAACAAGCGCGTACTGCGCCATCTACAGGAGACATCAGCCATGAAGACATCTTCCATCCCGTTCTCGCGCGCCGGCTGGCTCGGGGCCGCCGCGCTGGTCCTGTCGGCTCCGGCCATGGCCGATGCACTGATCGGCGTGTCGCTGCCCCAGACCGGGCCCAAGGCATTGGTCGGGCGCAACTTCAAGCAGGGCGTGGAACTGGCGGTCAGCGAGATCAACGCCTCGGGTGGCGTCCTGGGCAAGCCGCTGGAAGTGCTGTTCGAGGACGACCAGGGCGACAACCCGAACGGTGCCATCAACGCCGTCAACAAGCTGATGCAGGTCAGCAAGGTGCCGGTGATGATCGGCCCCCACTATTCGGTCACCCAGATGGCCACACAGAAGACCTACTGCACCGGCAAGGTGGTGTCGATCACGGGCGGCACCTCCGTGGCGATCACGCACAGCGGATGCAACTACGTGATGCGCACCCGCTCGGACGACGATGTGCAGGCCAAGGCGCTCATCGCCTACGCCCGCAACGAGCTCAAGGCCGGGGAAAAGACCGCGGTCTTCTACGCCAACGACGACTTCGGCAAGTCGGGCCAGGCCCGTGTCGTGGCGCAGATGGCGACGCTGGGGCTGAAGCCCGTGGCGGTGGAGAGCCACAACCCGAGCGACAAGGACTATTCCGCCCAGCTCGCCAAGCTGCAGAAGTCCGGCGCCGAACTGGTGATCCTGTGGGCGCACGACACCGACGCGGCATTGATCCTGCGCCAGGCCAAGCAGTTCGGCCTGCCCTTCAAGTTCGCCGGTGCCGTGCTCTCGGAAGACGCCTTCCTGAAGCTGGCGGGCAGCGCGGCCGAAGGCTCGATGAGCGCGTCGTACTTCGTGCCCACCGATCCCAATCCCGCCGTGCAGGCCTTCGTCAAGAAATACGAGGCCCGCTACAAGATGGCGCCGGACGTGTGGTCGGCCACCTACTACGACGCGACCATCCTCGCCGCCAAGGCAATCAACGAGGCCAAGTCGGCCGATGTCGAGAAGATCCGCGCCGCGTTCTCCAACGTGCGCTACAGCGGCCTGCTGGCCGACTACAAGTGCGACAAGGCGGGCGACTGCAACCAGCAGGTGAACATCGTCGAGATCAAAGACGGCCAGCCGGTCGTGCGCTCGGCCGTGAAGTTCTGACGCAGCGCGCGCACGCGAGGACAGCCATGATGCAAGCGGATCTGCCCCCTTCGGTGATCGCCGAGCGCCCGGAGCTCGAGCTCGCGCACGTCGACGTGTTCTACGGGAAGGTCCAGATCCTGTTCGACCTGTCGATGCGCGCCTACCACGGCCAGATCGTGGCGGTGATCGGCGCCAACGGCGCCGGCAAGTCGACCACGCTCAACCTGATCGTGGGTCGCCTGAAGCCGACGGCCGGCCGGGTCGACTACTGCGGCCAGAGCATCCACGATCGCTCGGTCGAGCAGATCGTGGCGTCCGGCATCGCCTGCGTTCCGCAGCGCCGGCGCATCTTCTCGACGCTGAGCGTCAAGGAGAACCTCGACGTCGGCGCCTACGTGCGGCGCCACGACAAGGGCGCGGTGAGCGAAACGCTGGACGAGGTGTACGAGTTGTTCCCGGTGCTCAAGCGCAAGTCCAGGGAGATGGGTGGGGTGCTTTCGGGCGGCGAGCAGCAGATGCTGGCGATCGCCCGCGGCCTGATGGCCGGACCGCGCATTCTGCTGCTCGACGAACCCTCGATGGGGCTGTCGCCCAAGCTGACCACGGCGATGTTCATGGACATCCGCCGCATTGCCCGCGCCGGCCGCACCGTGGTCATCGTCGAGCAGAACGCGTTCGCCGCACTCAGCGTCGCCGACCACGGCTACGTCCTGGAGGGCGGGCGCATCGCCCTGGAGGGCACCGCCGCCCAGTTGCTGCACGACGACCACGTGCGCGACGCCTACCTCGGCGCCTGAACATCAACCCAGAGTCAACGATGGCCTTCAACAAATCTCTCGAGGACACCGCGCGAGCGGTCAAGTCGCTCCTGCCCGAGTTCCGGTCGATCTTCGGCGAGCGTGCCGTGACCTCGGCCGCGGTGCGCGCGCACCACAGCCACGGCGAAGGCCTGCCCGATCCGGGGCAGCCCGACCTCGTGCTGTTCCCCCTGACGAACGAGGAAGTGGCCGCGGCGGCGCGGCTTTGCCACCGCGCCGTGGTGCCGATCATCGCCTTCGGCAGCGGGACGTCGATGGAAGGGCACGTGGCGGCGATCCATGGCGGCGTGTGCATCGACATGTCGCGCATGGACGCCGTTCTGGAGGTGTCGACCGATGCGATGGATTGCCGCGTGCAGGCCGGCGTGACGCGCGAGCAGCTCAACGAGCACATTCGAAGCAGCGGACTTTTCTTCGCGGTCGACCCGGGCGCCAATGCCTCCCTGGGTGGCATGGCGTCCACGCGGGCATCAGGAACGGCGGCCGTGCGCTACGGGACCATGCGCGAAACGGTCATGGGCCTGACGGTGGTGACTCCTGACGGGCGAGTCGTTCGCACCGGCACGCGCGCGCGCAAGTCGGCATCGGGCTTCGACCTCACGCGCCTGTACGTCGGCAGCGAGGGGCTGCTGGGCATCATCACCGAGGTGCAGCTGCGCCTGTTCGGCCTGCCGGAGCACGTAGTCGCGGCGGTCTGCCAGTTCGACAGTCTCCGCGCCGCGATGGACACGATGATCGCCACGCTGCAGCTGGGCGTGCCGGTCGCGCGCATCGAGCTGCTCAACGACGTGCAGATGGA
>NZ_JBFUIU010000174.1:0-13597 GCF_056401695.1 Variovorax sp. P4_D9 | reverse complement strand
ACAATGCGCTGATCCGTTTGTCCCTCGCGGAGCTGTTAGAGGACCGACGACGCGCGCACTCTGCGTTGCAGCCCGCCCGCCAGGGCCGTTCGCACCTGAAGAACCTCCAGGCAGGATTCTTCCCCTTTGGAACGAATTCCCTCGGTACTGGCTCCCTTGGAATCCCTTCTTTAAGACAAAGAAAATCCGTGTGAGTTGGTTGCCTGCCGGTGAATCACCGCGGACTCAGCCTGGCCATTGCCCGGCTGCGGCGACCCCCGTGTTGAACGGCCGCATCCATCTAGAAGATCCGAACAGCCGTTGTGGGCCCCCTCGCGACCGTCACCCTCGCAGCCCGAACTTCAGCTTCGCAGGCGGAAGCTGTCCCTCGCGCTGCGCGCGACCTCGACTCAGATCGGCCTTGAACGGTAGTCGCGCCAACATCAATCGAGGAGGAACATCCTGTTGTCTTAAGAAAGGAAAGCGATCACGGAATCAACTTGTCCGCAAGCAGTACGACGTCTTCTTGCCCGAGCGTGACCTGCGCAACCGTTCCGGTCAGATCGCCGGACTGTGAAGCCGCTTGGCCAGAGCGCGTCACACGCACTTCGACCGTCAGCGCATCGAAGCGCGAAATCGGCAGATCGGGCGACATCGCCAAGCTGTCGTCGAGCACGAATTTCGCCGGGAGGTCCTTCACCTGCAATCGCAGCACGGCGACCGGCATGCGCCCGGTCGAAGGTGCGCGGGCCAGCACGAAGACGGTGTCTTGCGGCGAGACTTTTTCAAGCAAGGCTGCCGCGATGGAAACCGTACCGCTGACCCGCTTGGCAATGGCTTTGGCCGAGGGCTTGGCGCGTGGCGTGGCATCCTGCTGCACACCCAATTGCGCCAGATCGCCCGCTATCTTCACTGCGGCATCGGACTCGGCTGGAAGCAGCTCGAGGACCCGCTTCCAATGCTGTCCTGCAGCCGCAGCATCGCCGCGCTTGAACGCGGCCATGCCCGCGAGCGCCAGTGCCTTGGGATGGTTCGCATCGATCGCCAATGCAGCGTCGATGGCCTCCTGCGCCGGGCCGGTCAGGTCGCCATCGCGCGCCGAGCCCAACGCGTCGGCATAGTCAGCAAGCAACTGCGGCTGGTTGGGAGCGAGCGCCATCGCCTTCTGGTAGGCCACCACCGCGTCCTCATAGCGCTGCAGGAACTCGTAGGACCGTGCCAGCACGATCCAGCCTTCGACATCGTCGGGTTGTGTTCGCAGGCGCATGGCCAGTCGGCTGACCATGCTCTCCATTTCGGTGCCTGCGTTCTCGTGCGAACCGGCCTGCTGCGCGGCCAGCGCCTGCGTCGCCATGGCGATCGGGTTGCCAACCTGCAGGTAGAGTGCGAGTGCCGCGGCCGGCAAGCCGAGGCTCAGGACGCCTGCGACGCCCCAACCCATCCACGGCCTGGTCGAGAGTGCTGCCTGCGAACGCGCGTGCGACGACTCTTCCAACGCCTGCCGTTGCAAGTCGTCGATGGCCTGCGCGCGATCCTGCGGACTCAGCACGTTCGCCTGGAAATCCTTCTCGAGCTGCGCCAGTTGGTCGGCGTAGAGGCGGCGCGCAAGGTCTGCGGGCGCCACCGCCTTCGTCGCTGGTGCCCGGAGCAAGGGCGGTACCACGAACAAAAGCGCGACAACCAGCAGCGCTACGGCGGCCAGCCACAGGCCCGTCATGGCGCATCTCCGTTCAGCAGCGATGCGGCGCGCGCCTGCTCGGCCGGCGTCAGCGGTGCGGGCTCGTCGCGGTTGCGCCGCGACACCACACGCCACATAGCCACAAAACCCACGCCCAGCAGCCCGAAGGGCCCCAGCCACAGCAGCCATGTCGACGCCATGAAAGGCGGGTCGTAGCGCACGAAGGCGCCATAGCGCTGCTCGAAATAGTCCCTGATCTGCTGTTCGGTCTTGCCCCGAGCAAGTTGCTCGCGGATCTGCTGGCGCATGTCGGAGGCCAGCGGAGCATTCGATTCGGCCAGGGTCTGGTTCTGGCACACCAGGCAGCGCAGGCTGGCCGAGAGATTCGCTTCCCTTTCCTCGATGGAGCTTGCCGCAGCCACACCGCACATCGCCGCGCAAAACATCAGAGCAAGCCAACGGCTCATTGCAGGCTCCGCACCACAGGCAACAAGCGCGCCTGCCAGATGTCTGCCGTGATCGGCCCCGGATGCTTGTAGCGAATACGGCCCGCGCGGTCGATCACGAAGGTCTCGGGGACGCCGTACACCCCGTAGTCGATGCCGATGCGACCGTCGATGTCCACGGCCGAGCCGCGATAGGGATTGCCGTAGCGCTGCAGCCAGGTTCGCGCCACGTCGCTCTTGTCCTTGTAGTTGAGCCCGTAGATCGCCACGCCGTCCTTGCCGGCGAGTTCCATCAGCACCGGCAACTCCTCGCGGCACGGCGCGCACCACGACGCCCACACGTTCAGTAGCCAGACCTGCCCGCGCAGGCTGTCGACCTTGAAAGTCTGCTGCGAGTCATGCAACAGCGGCAGGTCGATGGCGGGCGCGGGCTTGTCGATCAATGCCGAGGGCAGCACTTTCGGATCGCGCGTCAGCCCGAAGGCCAGCACGATTGCCAGCACGATGAAGATCGCGAAGGGCAGCTTGAAGCGCATCAGCTGCCCTCCTGCCGCCGGAACGCCACCGCGCCGCCCAAGGCCGCACCGCCAACGCCTGCCGCGCGCCGCGCAGCAATRCCCAGGCGATACCGGCGATCGGTGGCTGCGAGCAAGCCACCGAAGGCCATCAATAGGCAGCCCACCCAGATCCACGCCATGAACGGCTTAACGTGGAGGCGCAGGGTCCACGCATGTTCTCCGGCCGGCGCACCCAGCGCCACGAAGAGATCGCGCGTCACGCCGACATCGAGCGCTGCCTGGCTCAGCGGCATCTGTTGCGCACGGTAGATGCGCTTTTCCGGATACAGCGTGGCCTCCACTGCGCCATCGCGGGTCACCAGCACTGTGGCGCGTAGCGCGTCGAAGTTGGGCCCCTTGCTCGGTGCGATGCCCTGGAGGCGGAACGCGTAGCCTGCCATCGTGACGACTTCGCCCATCTGCAGCTTCAGCTCCTGCTTGCTTTCGAAGCCATTGGCCATCGTCGCGCCGAAGATGAACACGCCGATGCCCGCATGCGCGACCAGCATGCCGTACCAGCCGCGCGCCTGCCGACTTGCGCGTTCGAACCAGCCGCCCTGCGCGCCGGCGAGGCGCTGCCACCCATGCACCGTGGCGCTCGCAACGGCCCACGCGGCCAGCATTAGTGCAAAGGTGGACAGCGGCGACCACGCGCGTTGATCGGTCGGCAGCACCAGCGGCAACAGCAACGCGGCCACGCCACTGGCCGCCAGCGCCCAGCGAAGGCGTCCGGCCAACTCGGGCAGCGGCGCATGCTTCCAGCGCGCCACTGGCCCGACACCCATCAGGAAGATCGCCGGCACCATGATCGGGACGAACACCGCCTCGAAGTACGGCGGCCCCACGGAAATCTTCTGGCCGGTGAGCACGTCGAGCGCGAGCGGATACAGCGTGCCGATCAGCACTGCCATCGCCGCGACCGTCAGCACGACGTTGTTGGCCAGCATCAGCGACTCGCGTGACAGCAGCGCGAAGCGCCCGCCCAGGCCGATGCGTGGTGCGCGCCAGCCGAACAGCAGCAGCGAGCCACCCACCACCGCCACCATGAAGGCCAGGATGAACAGCCCGCGCCCCGGATCGACCGCGAACGCGTGAACCGAAGTCAGCACGCCCGAGCGGACCAGGAAGGTGCCCAGCAGGCTCAGCGAGAACGTGCAGATGGCGAGCAACACCGTCCAACTGCGGAATGCGCCGCGCTTTTCAGTCACCGCCAACGAATGGATCAGCGCCGTGCCCACGAGCCACGGCATAAACGATGCGTTTTCCACCGGGTCCCAGAACCACCAGCCGCCCCAGCCAAGCACGTAGTAGGCCCAGGCGCTGCCCAGCAGGATGCCGAGCGTGAGGAACATCCAGGCCGCCACCGTCCACGGCCGCGACCAGCGCGCCCAGGCCGCATTGAGCTCGCCCGACAGCAGCGCCGCAATGGCAAAGGCAAACGCCACTGAGAAGCCCACGTAGCCCATGTAGAGGATGGGCGGGTGCATCACCATGCCGGGGTCTTGCAGCAAGGGGTTCAGGTCGCGTCCTTCCAGCGCAGGCGGCATCAGGCGCGTGAACGGATTCGACAGGAACAGCAGGAACAGCAGGAAGCCGACGCTCAGCCATGCCATGACGGCCAGCACGCGCGCCACGTAGGCCTCGGGCAACTGGCGGCTGAACAGTGCGACGGCCAGCGTCCATGCGGTCAGCAAGCACAGCCACAGCAACATCGAGCCTTCGTGCCCTCCCCACACTGCCGCGAAACGGTACGCTGCGGGAAGGTCGGAATGCGAGTTGGACGCCACATAGAGCACCGAGAAATCGTTGTCGAGAAAGCTCCATGCAAGGCACGCGAACGCGATGCACGCGAAGACGAACTGGCCGAGCGCTGCCGGGCGCGCGAGCCGCATCCAGCCGGCCACGCCCCACTGCGCGCCGGCCAGCGGCAAACTGCCCTGCAGCACCGCGATGAGCAGCGCAAGCACAAGGCTGAAGACGCCGATCTCGGGGATCATGGTTGTGCTTCCATTGTTGGCGCCGTGTGGGCCCGCCGCGCCTTCTCGAGGGCCGCAGCCGCTTCGGGCGGCATGTAGTTTTCGTCGTGCTTGGCCAGCACCTGTGTCGCCTCGAACGAGCCGTCGGCACGCAGGCGCCCGGCCACCACCACGCCCTTTCCTTCGCGGAACAGGTCCGGCAACAGGCCGCGGTAGCTCACCGGCACGCGCTGCGCCAGGTCGGTAACGACGAAGCGCACGGTCAACCCGTCGCTGGCGCGCTGCACCGAACCAGCTTCCACCAGTCCACCGACGCGAAACGCGGCGTTTCGCGGCGCTTCGTTGGCCGAGACCTGGCTCGGGCTGAAGAAGAACACGAGGTTGGAGCGCAGCGCGTTGAGCACCAGCAGGGTCGCCAGCGCTAGCACCAGCAATCCGCCGCCGATGATGGCGATGCGTCGGTGCCTAGGCTTCATCGCGCTGCCCCTGCATCGGTGGCCGGCTGGCCAGTGCGCGGTGGCGCCGCACCAGCATCCACACTTCGGCTGCAAGCAGAACCAGCGTCACGCCGTACGCGGCAAGGATGAACAAGGTGTGGTCGCTGGCGTTCATCGGCGCCTCGCCAAAGCCTCGCGCTCGACGATCAGGCAGCGCACCCGCGCCAACGCGACCGTCACCGAATACGCCCAGCACGCGCCCGCCATCAACAGCATGCCGGCCACCATGGTGTTCGCCATCGCTGGCGCCGACGTCAARCTGACCGATGCGCCCTGGTGCAAGGTGTTCCACCACTGCACCGAGAAATAGATGATCGGGATGTTGACCACCCCGGCCAGCAACAGGATGGCGCCGCCGCGGTCCGCACGGCGCGGGTCGTCGATGGCGGACACCAGGCCGAGGTACCCAAGGTAGAGGAACAACAGGATCAGTTCCGAGGTGAGCCGCGCATCCCACACCCACCACGTCCCCCAGGTCGGCTTGCCCCACACGGCGCCGGTCCACAACGCGATGACGGTAAAGAGCGCGCCCGTCGGTGCCAGCGCCCGCGCCATGAGCGCCGAGAGGCGCGTGTTGAAAACGAGCCCCATCGCCGCATGAAACGCCGCCACGAGGTAGATGAACATCGACATCCATGCCGCAGGGACGTGGATGAAAACGATGCGGTAGACCTCGCCCTGCTGGTGATCGGTCGGTGCGACGAGAAAGCCGACTGCCAACCCCGCGATCGCCAGCACACCGGCCAACGCCGCAAACCACGGCATCGCCCGCCCGGCCCAGCTGTGGAACATCACTGGCGAAGCAAAGCGCCGCCACGTGCCGTGCGACGCCGGCGCCAAGGCGGATGTATCGATGCGTCGAAGCGAGTCCATGACGCGACCGCTCATTCGACGGCCAGCCGCAAGGCCGCACCGACCGCCCAGGGGCACAACATCGCCGCCACGAGCAGGCAGGCGCCCAGCAGCGACAGGTGCGGGCTCGCGGGCAAGCCCTGCTGCGTGGCCGTGACCGCGCCGCTACCGAAAATCAATACCGGCACGCACAGCGGCAACACAATCAGCGCCAGCAGCACATTGCCGCGCAGCCCCAGCGTAAGTGCGGCGCCCAGCGCACCAAGCAGCAACAGGGTTGGCGTGCCCAGAAAAAGTGACATGAGCAGCACGCCGGTCGCGTGCGCCGACAGCCCGAACTGCAGGCCCATCACCGGCGCGACCACAACCAGCGGCAGGCAACTGATGAGCCAGTGCGCCGCAATGCGGGCAGAGACGATGCCGGTCAGCGAACGCGGCGACAGCAGCAGTTGCTCGAGCGTGCCGTCTTCAAGGTCGGGCAGGAACAGGCGGTGCAGCGAAATCATCACGGCCAACAGCGCGGCGACCCACACGACCCCGGGACCGATGGCCGCAAGCATGGCCGCATCAGGCCCTACGGCCAGCGGAAACACGCTGCCAACAACGACGAAGAACAGCAGTGCACTGAGCGCGTCCATCGGCCGGCGCGAGGCCGTGCGCAATTCACGACCGATGATCGGTATCGAGGCTGCAAGCATCGCTGAGTGTGTCCATGTCCAGGGCGTGTGCGCAAGGGCCTTCGCGGCCGATGTCGCGATGGGTCGTCACTACGGCCACGCCACCGCTGCGTGCATGGTCGGCCAGGTACGCGTCGAAGCATTCCTCACCCTCGGCGTCCAGGCCGGCGCAGGGCTCGTCGAGCAGCCACAGCGGCCGCTGGCTCAGGACGACGCGCGCCAGGCCCAGCCGGCGTTGCTGACCCTGCGAAAGATGGCGCACCTGCTCGTTCTCGCGCTCGGCGAGCCGCAGGCGCTGCAGCACCTCGCGGCACTGTGCATCGGCGCTCTGGCTACCCGCGAGATGGAGCGAAAAATGCAGGTTCTCCAGCACCGTGAGTTCACCGCTCATGCCGCCGGCGTGCCCCAAGTACGCCACCGCKCCGGCAAAGCCCGCGTCACGCGGATCGATGCGCCGGTCGTGCCAATGCACCTCGCCGTGAGTGGGTTGCAACAGGCCGCATAGCAGGCGCAGCAGGCTGCTCTTGCCGCTGCCATTGGCCCCGTGCACCTGCACCACGTCGCCGGGCGCGGCGTCGAAGCCGAGGCCACTAAAGACAACACGACCTGCCCGCGAGCACTCGAGGTCGCGGACGAGAAGCCCCTGCTGCACAGCTCAGCCACCCGTCCTGGTGGCGCCCGGTGCTGCGATGCCGGGCGCGGGGGGCGGTGCCTGTGCCTCATCACCTTCCTTCGGTACGATCTGGCCGGGCGTGTCGGTGGGCGCCTGGCCTGGCGGGATGTGCGGCAGGTGATGCGCGATCCCCTTGTGGCAATCAATGCAGGTCTTCTCCTTGCTGGCCAGGTAGGTGCTGTGCATGTTCTGAGCGCGCACGCTTTGCCTTGTGAAATCCATGTACTCGTAGTTGTGGCAATTGCGGCATTCCAGTGAATCGTTCGCCTTGAAGCGCGCCCATTCGTGCTGGGCCAGTTCGAGCCGCTTGTCGCGAAATTTCTCCTGCGTGTTGATGGTGCCGAAGATCTTGCCCCAGACCTCCTTGGAGGCTTGCATCTTGCGTGCCATCTTGTCGGTCCAGTCGTGCGGCACGTGGCAGTTGGAGCAGACGGCGCGCACGCCCGAGCGGTTGGTGTAGTGGATGGTGGTCTTGAGTTCGGCGAACACGTTGTCGCGCATCTCATGGCAGCCGGTGCAGAACTTCTCGGTGTTGGTCAGCTCCATCGCGGTGTTGAAGGCACCCCAGAAGATGATGCCTCCGATGAACCCGCCGAGCGTCAGGAAGCCCAGGCTGAAGTGCACGCTCGGCCGGCGGATGATGGTCCAGTAACGCTTGAGGCGTTCGATCATGTGGGGCCTCTTGCTCTTCTACTTCTTGCCGGCCTGTGCCGCCGCTGCTGCGGCCTTCTTCGCCATCTGATCGACGTTCTCAAAGCCGTTGTTCACCAGAGGCTGCACCGGGTCCTGCGCAATGTGGCACTGCATGCAGAAATAGCGCCGCGTCGAGATCTGCGGCAGCACCTTGCCGGCTCGGTCGATGTAGTGCGTGGCGCTGACGGGAATGGCCTGCGAGAACTCTGTCTTGCCGCGCGCGTGGCAATCCAGGCACTTGTTGAAGTTCTTGTCGATCTGGTAGCCGTCCACGCGGTGCGGAATGGTCGGCGGCTGCATGTCGTAGTTGCGCGGGCGCCGCTGGTCGTCGTTCACGGCATTGCCCAGCAGCGGCGGCGTGGTGAATTCCGGCACCGGCACCGGCCCGCGGGCCGCATCCACCAGCGGGGTTGACGGTTGCGCTACTGCCAGCCGGCAAAGCAGGCCGAACACCAATGGCAAGACGTGACGAAGGGCGCGCTTCATCTCACACTTTCTCGATCTTGACGGCGCACTTCTTGAAATCCGTCTGGAAGGAGATCGGGTCGGTCGCATCGAGCGTGACCTTGTTGATCAACTGGCTCGCATCGAACCACGGCACGAACACCAGGCCGCGCGGCGGCTTGTTGCGACCGCGCGTCTCCACGCGCGTTCGCATGCTGCCGCGTCGAGAACTGATCTGAACTTCAATGCCACGGCGCACGCCGAGCGCTGTCGCATCGTCCGGATGCATGTAGCACACAGCATGCGGCACGGCCTTGTGCAATTCGGGCACGCGGCGCGYCATCGATCCCGAGTGCCAATGCTCGAGCACGCGCCCGGTCGAGAGCCAGAACGGGAACTCCTTGTCGGGCATCTCCGGCGGCGGCTCATAGGGCAGCGCGAAGATAAGCGCCTTGCCGTCGGGATAGCCGTAGAACTGGTAACCGGTGCCGGCCTTCACATACGGGTCGGCCCCCTCGCGGTAACGCCACAAGGTCTCCTTGCCGTTCACCACGGGCCATCGCAGGCCGCGAGTCTGATGGTACGTGTCGAACGGCGCAAGGTCGTGGCCATGGCCGCGGCCGAAGCTGGCGTACTCCTCGAACAGGCCCTTCTGCACGTAGAAGCCACACTCTTTCGCCTCGAGGTTCTCGTAGCCGGCCTCCACTTGGGTGGCAGGGAACTTGTCGACCTGGCCGTTGCGGAACAGCACCTCATACAGCGTCTTGCCGCGGTACTCGGGTTTCTTGGCGATCAGGTCCTCGGGCCACACTTCCTCGATCTTGAAGCGCTTGGAGAACTCCATCAGCTGCCACAGGTCCGATTTCGCTTCGCCAGGCGCCGTGACGAGCTGGTGCCAGAAATGCGTGCGGCGCTCGGCATTGCCGTAGGCACCTTCCTTCTCGACCCACATTGCCGCGGGCAGGATGAGGTCGGCCGTCAGCGCAGTCACGGTGGGATAGACGTCCGACACCACCACGAAATTTTCCGGATTGCGGTACCCCGGATAGCCTTCCTGCATCAGGTTCGCACCCGCCTGCATGTTGTTGTTGACCATGACCCAGTAGGCATTGAGCTTGCCGTCCTTGAGCATGCGGTTCTGCAGTACGGCGTGGTAGCCGGGAATTCCGGGGATGGTGCCTTCGGGCAGTTTCCAGATCTCTTCGGCATGGGCGCGGTGCTTGGGGTTGGTCACCACCATGTCGGCCGGCAGGCGGTTGGCAAAGGTGCCCACTTCGCGCGCCGTGCCGCAAGCCGAAGGCTGGCCCGTCAGCGAGAACGGACTGTTGCCAGGTGTCGAGATCTTGCCAGTCAGCAAGTGGATGTTGTAGACCATGTTGTTGCACCACACACCGCGCGTGTGCTGGTTGAACCCCATGGTCCAGAACGACATGACCTTGACCTTCGGGTCGGCATACAACTCTGCCAGCGCCTCCAGCCGGTTCTTCGGAACGCCGCTGATCTTCGCCGTGTACTCCAGATCGTAGGTCGACACGAACTTGGCGAAATCGTCGAAGGTGATCGGCTTCGACCCACCGGCATCGCCCGCATTTTTCGCGGCCTTCTGCAAWGGATGCTCCGGCCGCAGCCCGTAGCCGATGTCGGCGTTGCCAAGCCGGAATGAGGTGTGCTTGTCAATGAACTCGCGGTTCACGCGGTTGGTCTTGATGATGTGGAGGGCGATGTAGTTGAGGATTGCCAGGTCCGACTGCGGTGTGAAGGTGAGCTCGATGTCGGCCAGTTCGTACGAGCGGTGCTCGAAGGTCGACAACACCGCCACCTTCACGTTATGCCCGCTCAGGCGCCGATCGGTCACGCGCGTCCACAAGATGGGGTGCATCTCGGCCATATTCGATCCCCACAGCACGAAGGCGTCGGCGGCTTCGATGTCGTCGTAGCAGCCCATCGGCTCGTCCATACCGAAGGTGCGCATGAAGCCCTGTGCGGCCGATGCCATGCAATGCCGTGCGTTGGGGTCGAGGTTGTTCGAGCGGAAGCCCGCCTTCATCAGCTTGAGGCCCGCATAGCCTTCCCACACCGTCCACTGGCCAGAGCCGAACATGCCCACTGCGGTCGGCCCCTTCTCCTTCAACACGCGCTTGAACTGCGCGGCCATCACGTCGAAGGCCTGGTCCCACGAGACGGTCTGAAATTCGCCGTCCTTCGCGTACTGGCCGTCCTTCATACGCAGCAGCGGCATCAGCAGGCGGTCTTCGCCGTACATGATCTTCGACAGGAAGTAGCCTTTCACGCAATTGAGCCCACGGTTCACTTCCGCCTGGGGGTCTCCGTGCGTTGCGACCACGCGGTTGTCCTTCACGGCCACGGTCACGCCGCAACCGGTGCCGCAGAATCGGCAAGGTGCCTTCGACCACTTGAGCCCGGTTGTCGTGTCGAAGCCTGCATCCATCGGCGGCGTCTGCGCATTGCCCGGCAACGGTATGCCTGCAATGGCACCCGCCGTGGCAGCGGCCGTCTGGCGAATGAAGTCCCGTCTGTCAATGGGCATCGGGGATCTCCTCATTCATCGCTTCGACCGTGTCGGAGAACTGGTAGACCAACGCGGCCGACAACACGCCATCGGTACGCTGGATCTCGCCGACTCGCGACAGCATCTCATCAGCGCTGTCGGCGTCAAGGGTGACCACGAGTTTTCCGTTGGGAGAACTGCCATGCACGCGCGCCCCGGGCATCATGGCAATAGCGTCTTCGACGCACTGCAAGCGCTTGGGCGCAGCGTGGACCACGAGGCTGCTGATATGCACTTCTTCGGGCACTTTGGCTTCCTTGTGACAGGTGGCTGGTGCTGCAGTGGCTGTGCGGCCGCTCAACTGCCTGGCGGACCCGCGAAGACTTGGTACATCCAGACCAGGAAACCCCAGCCCGCGACGATCATGCCCGCGAGGAGGGGCGCCATCACAACGGACAGGAACAGGAAGCTGCGCAACTCCTGTGCCTTGGTGAAAGGCTCATTCGGTGTTTTCACGAATCTCCTCCATGGCGTGACGGCGCATAAATGTCGCGCGAAAGCCACGAACCCATTCTTGATGGAAGTCGTAGCGCTGTCAATCGCGTTACCCTCCCCAGGGCGCTTTCCTTGTCATATCGTTTTACGCATAAAGTATTTTGCGTTTGCATATGCTGTCATGCGGAATCAGAGTGCACTGACCCGCCTACGTTTTCCGCGAAACCGAGCGCATATCCGCCTGCAGAAGCCAAGGCGTGCCGACCACCATCGCAATTCAGATGGGTTCCGTACCAGCCGATGCCGGCGGCGGATGCCGCATCAACTCGCTTGCGGTCTCGCGCCATCCTCGCGGCGTTCGACGGGTGCGCTGGTTACCGAATCCGTTAGCTCTAACTCCAAGCCATATCAACGACCGCATCGCCCTGCATTGCGGACATACCGGACGAGAACTCGAAGGACCGCACCTGGTCGACTGTAGTCTGTCGCAGCTGGCGAGCTTCGGGCCCGAAGGCGACAGTCGATCCTTGAGATTGAGCGCCACATTGGGGCCATTCGAGGCACCAGATTCTCCTTCCGAGTGATCGGATCGATGATAGGCAGAACCCAACCGGGCACAACCTGTATCTGGCTGCAGCACACTAGTATAACATCCTTTAAATCTCTTTCATTGATATCGGATGTGAGGTAGTCTCGGGTGCATGAGTCGAGGACGACAAGCGCAGGCGATCAAGTTGTCGCGAGAAGATCGCAAGACTCTTGAACTATTGACCCGTCGAGGCACCGCCGAGCAGCGCCAAGTGGTTCGAGCGCAGATCGCGTTGATGTGCCACGCAGGGGCGTCGACGACGGCGATCGCAGAGGCAGTTGGCGTTTCCGTGCAGACTGTCTCTCATTGGCGCACTCGATTGGCCCGGCATGGACTCAAGGGCTTGGACGAGGTGGCGCGGCCCGGGCGACCCCGGCGCATCGGCGCCTCGCAGCGCCTGGAGTTGCTGTCGCTGGCGTGCGAGCCGGCTGAGGTGCAGGGACGCGCTACACCGACGCTGGACGAATTGGTTGAGCGTGCTGTCGAGCGTGGCGTGGTCACGCAGATCAGTCGCAGCCACCTGCAACGCATCCTGCAGGCGGGCGACTTGCGACCGCACCGTGTGCGGCAGTGGCTGCACAGCCCGGACCCGCAGTTTCGCCAGAAGGTCAACGCGATCTGCGCGCTGTACCGTCAGGCACCCAAGGGATCGGTCGTGCTGTCGGTCGATGAGAAGACCGGCATCCAGGCCATCGAGCGCAAGCACGCCGACCGCGCACCGACGCCGGGGCGTGCGCGACGGCGCGAGTTCGAGTACGTCCGCCACGGCACCCAGTCCCTCATCGCCGCCCTGGACGTGCATTCGGGGCGCGTGATGGGCAGTTGCACGGATCGGCGCACCCAAGCAGACCTCGTGGCCTTCATGGAGCAGGTCGCGCTTGCTCACCCGAAGGGGCGAGTTCATATCGTGTGGGACAACCTCARCACCCACCGCGCCCAGGCCGTGTGGGACGATTTCAACGCCCGACACGATCAGCGGTTTGTCTTTCACTTCACGCCGCTGCATGCGAGCTGGGTCAACCAGATCGWGCTGCTGTTCGGCATCTATGCGYGCCGCKTCCTGCGCCACGCCAGTCATTCGTCCATCGCGCAATTGCGCGAGCRCACCGAAGCCTTCATGGCGCAACGCAACCAGGCGCCCCAGCCGTTCAAATGGACATTCGCCGGCTTTGAGCTACAAACCGGCGAACCCCTGAGGTTCAAACACCATGCCAACGTTCGAAGTACAAAGAAAGGCCGCTGAGCTCGAGCGCCAACTC
This sequence comes from Variovorax sp. P4_D9, assembly GCF_056401695.1. Lineage (NCBI taxonomy): Bacteria > Pseudomonadati > Pseudomonadota > Betaproteobacteria > Burkholderiales > Comamonadaceae > Variovorax > Variovorax sp. P4_D9. The sequence continues at coordinate 273 of NZ_JBFUIU010000174.1, read as the reverse complement.
GCCACGCTCACCGGTCACCAGCGCGCCCGCGTCAAGCCCTACGGCAAGCATCTGCTGATCCAGATGCACAGCGATGGCGGTGACGACRCTGACGACAGCGTTGACACCATCGCACGCCTCACCGAGCTCGCGCGCAACTCCTACTCAGCCGCATTCCGCAGCCACACCGGCCGATGGGAGCCCTTGCCCGGCACCGGGGACCTCGCCACGGTGGCCGATCTGGTCGTCTCTTTRCTCGGCCCCTACTTCGAGCCTATTACATAAAGCTATTTA
>NZ_JBFUIU010000173.1:0-12500 GCF_056401695.1 Variovorax sp. P4_D9 | reverse complement strand
AAGCAGCCGATGATCGACGCGATGATCGACACGCCGCCCAGCGCCAGTGGATACAGCACCGCGTTGACCGGCGCCGCCGCCACCATCAGCGCCCCCAGCACCATGGTGGCGATCAGCGTCACGGCATAGGTCTCGAACAGGTCGGCCGCCATGCCGGCGCAGTCGCCCACGTTATCGCCCACGTTGTCGGCGATCACCGCCGGGTTGCGCGGATCGTCCTCGGGAATGCCGGCCTCGACCTTGCCCACGAGGTCGGCGCCGACGTCGGCGCCCTTGGTGAAGATGCCGCCGCCTAGGCGCGCGAAAATCGAGATCAGCGAGGAGCCGAAGGCGAAGCCGATCAGCGGATTGAGCAGGCTGGCGAGGCTCTTGTCGGGCGTCAGGTTGCCGTTGCCGGCCAGGAACCAGTAGAAGCCCGAGACGCCAAGCAGCCCCAGGCCCACCACCAGCATGCCGGTGATCGCGCCGCCGCGAAAGGCGACGTCGAGTGCCGGGCCGATGCCTTGGGTCGCCGCCTGCGCGGTGCGCACGTTGGCACGCACCGAGACGTTCATGCCGATGAAGCCGCAGGCGCCCGAGAGCACCGCGCCTATCACGAAGCCGACGGCCGTGGTGGCATCGAGGAAGATGCCGATGAGGATCGCCAGCACCAGGCCGACGACCGCGATGGTGCGGTATTGCTTGGCCAGGTAGGCCGCCGCGCCGGTCTGGATCGCCGCCGCGATCTCCTGCATTCGGGCGTTGCCCGGGTCTTTCGAAAGTATCCAGCTGCGCGCCCAGAAGCCATACGCCACGGCCACCAGGCCGCAGACGATGGCTAGGACGAGAGGGGTGTTGCCAGTCATGCCTTGCTTCTCCAGTCGTTCGTTGTAACTAGTGGAGACGAAAGCCCGACCCTGTGCGCAACGCGTACGGGACAGAGCTTCCGCCGCGTTGCTTCCTCGAAGCCCCGATGCCGCGAAGGGCAGGGACCGATTGGCCAACGGAGGCAATTTACAGGCAAAAACGCGTTTGTGTGCGACTGTGCCGTGACATGGAAAGTAAACTTCGGGTTTGTCCGCATCCCGCGAACAACACTTTCAACTACTCCAAAGACAGACCATGTCCCTCGGCAAAGTTTCCCCCGGCAAAGACGCACCCGAAGCATTCAACGTCGTCATCGAGATTCCGATGAACGCCGACCCGATCAAGYACGAAGTCGACAAGGAGTCGGGCGCGATCTTCGTCGACCGCTTCATGACCACCGCGATGCATTACCCGACCAACTACGGCTATGTGCCGCAGACGCTGTCGGGCGACGGCGATCCGGTCGACGTGCTGGTGATCACGCCCTGGGCCCTGGTGCCCGGCGTGGTGGTGCCTTGCCGGCCGATCGGCATCTTGATGATGGAAGACGAGGCCGGTATCGACGGCAAGGTGCTGGCTGTGCCGACCGACAAGGTGCTGCCGATCTACAGCCACTGGAAGAAGGTCGAGGACGTGAATCCGATGCGCCTGAAGGCCATCACGCACTTCTTCGAGCACTACAAGGATCTGGAAGCCGGCAAGTGGGTCAAGGTGCTGGGCTGGGAAGGCATCGATGCCGCGAAGAAGGAAATCATGGACGGCATCGCGAACTTCAAGAAGTAAACGCTGCCGTAACGAACGACGCCTCGCAGTGCTTGCCGCGAGGCGTTTTCATTGCGATTCGGCGTGGCGGAACGGACTGCGTTCGCCCAGGTGGTCGAGGTAGTTCTCGATGCCCGCGCCTTCACGCTCGAGGAAGCGTTCCACCGCATCGGCGAAGGCGGGATGCGCCAGCCAGTGCGCGCTGGTGGTGCGCACCGGCATCAGCGCGCGGGCCATCTTGTGCTCGCCTTGCGCGCCGCCTTCGAAGCGTCCGACGCCGTGTTCGATGCACCACTGCAGCGGCTGGTAGTAGCAAGCCTCGAAATGCAGGCAGTCGACACGCTCGAGCGCGCCCCAATAGCGGCCGTAGGCGATCAGCGGCGCCGGCGAGTCGTCGGCGCCGCCCAGGCCGGCTGACAGCGCGATCAGGCTGCAGGCGATCGGCTTGCCTTCGCGCTCGGCGACGAACAGCAGCCAGGCTTCGGGCATGGCGGCCGCCATGCGATGGAAGAAGTCGCGGTTCAGGTAGGGCGGATTGCCGTGTTCGCGGTAGGTGCGGGCGTAGCAGCGGTAGAAGAAATCCCAGTCGGCCTCGCGGATGTCGGTACCGCGCGCCCAGCGGAACGTGACGCCCGCGTCACGCACCTTGCGGCGTTCCTGGCGGATCTTCTTGCGCTTGTCGTGCGCGAGGCTGGCGAGGAAGGCGTCGAAGTTCGGCCAGTCTGCATTGTTCCAGTGGAATTGCACGGTGTGGCGCAGCATCAGGCCGGCTTCGGAGCAAGCCCCGATGTCCTCGTCGGCGCCGAACAGCAGGTGCAGCGAGGACAGTTCCTCTTCCTTGCACCAGGCGACCACGGCCTGCACCAGCAGGGTGCGGCTTTCGGCATYGCGCGCCAGCAGGCGGGCCCCCGGCACAGGGGTGAACGGCACCGCGCAAATCGCCTTCGGGTAGTAGGCCACTCCGTGCTGTTCGTAGGCGTTGGCCCAGGCCCAGTCGAAGACGTACTCGCCATAGGAATGGTCCTTGAGGTAGAGCGGGCAGGTCCCCATCAGCCGCTTGCCGCGCCACAGCGTGATGAACTGCGGCGTCCAGCCGCTGGCCGGCGAGGCGCTGCCGCTGGCGTCGAGCGCAGCCAGGTAGGCGTGGCGCATGAAGGGGGAGGGCGCGGGCTGGAGGTCCAGCAGTTCGTCCCAGGCGGTGGCGTCGATCTCGGACGGCGAGCGGTGGATGCGGACGATCGGAGTGGTCAAGGGCGTAGGGGTCAGCGCTTGCCGGGCCCGAAGGACTCGGCGATGAAGATGCCGCCGAGCACCAGGGCCAGCGCGAACGCATGGTATGCCGACAGCGGCTCGCCGAGGATCACGACGGCCAGCAGCGGCCCGAAGATCGGCACCAGGTTGAGGAACAGGCCGGCCCGCGCCGGGCCGATCGCGCCCACCGCCTGAATGAAGAAGATCTGCGAGACGAAGCTCGGCAGCAGGCCGATGAAGACGATCAGCGCGATGCCGGTGGCCGTCGGTATGAAGAAGCGTCCCATCGCCACCTCCGCCGCCAGCAGCGGCAGCGAGGTCAGGGCCGCCACTACCGCGGTGGCGGCGAAGAAGACGATCGCCGGCACCTGCGGGCGATTGCGCAGGCCCAGCGCATAGCCCGCGTACAGCAGGCAGGCCACCACCATCCAGACGTCGCCGACGTTGAAGGCGAGATCAGCCAGCAGCGCGAACTGTCCGCGCGACGCCACTACCACGATGCCGGCCAGCGTCAACAGCACGCCGACGACCTGCAGCGCACCGATTCGGCTGCGAAAGAAAAAAGAGCTCCCGATCAGCACCAGCACCGGAATGGTGCCCTGGATGATCGCGATGTTGATCGCCGTGGTGTGGTGTGCCGCCGAATAAAAAAGCGCGTTGAAGCCGGTGAAGCCGAGCATGCCCATCAGCGTGATGGACAGCCAGGATGGCCGCAGGGCGTGCCAGTGGGCGGCGATCTCGCGCCGCGAGGTCAGCGCGAGCGCGGCGCAGCAGACGATCCAGCGCGAGAAGGTCAGCATCATGGGCGACACCTCGCCCGCCGCCAGCCGGGCCGCCACGGCATTGGCGCCCCAGGTCAGGGTCGCCAGCACGAGCAGCAGGTAGGCCTGGCCCTGGGGTAGCGGCAGAACGGCGTTGGTGAATCTGTCGGAGGAGGAACCTGTGGGCATCGCCCGCCGAGGGTAACAGCCCGCGTCGCCTCGCGTGGAACGGGCCTTGCATGCCATGGCCGGCGAAGGCCGATGACATAATCATCCAGCCCTTTTTTGATCCAGACATGACCCTGAAACTCGCCATCGCGCAGCTCAATTTCGTGGTGGGCGATCTCGCCGGCAACGCCCGCAAGATCGTCGATGCGGCGCGCGACGCCTACGGCCAGGGCGCGCGCCTGTTGCTCACGCCCGAACTGTCGATCTGCGGTTATGCGGCCGAAGACCTGTTCCTGCGCCCGGCCTTCGTCACCGCCTGCGACGACGCGGTGCGCGCCGCGGCGGCCGAGCTGGCCGATCTCGACGGCATGGTGGTCGTGGTGGGGCATCCCACCGGCCGCAGCATTCGCAGCCGCTCCGTCGCGGTGCAGTTGCGCCACAACGCCGCCAGCGTGCTCAGCGAGGGCCGCATCCTCGACACCTACGCCAAGCGCGAACTGCCGAACTACCAGGTGTTCGACGAGCGCCGCTATTTCACGCCGGGCGAGGGGGTCTGCGTGTTCGAGGCCGGCGGCGTCTCGGTCGGCCTGCTGATCTGCGAGGACGCCTGGTTCGACACCCCGGCCCTGCTTGCCAAGGAGGCAGGCGCCGAGATCCTGGCGGTCATCAATGCCTCGCCCTTCCATGTCGGCAAGGAGGGCGAGCGCAGGGTGCGGATGGCGGAGCGGGCCGAAACGGTCGGACTGCCGCTGGTCTACGCGCACCTGGTGGGCGGCCAGGACGAGGTGGTGTTCGACGGCGCCTCTTTCGCGCTCGAGGCCGATGGCACGACGGCGCTGCAGGCGGAAAGTTTCAAGGAGCGGCTGGTGTTCGCGCAACTCGAGCGCCGAGAAACCGGTGTCGGATTCGTGCGCGGCGCCGCCGCCGTGGCGTCGCCGCGCGAGTCCGAGGCCCAGCTCTGGGACGCGCTGGTGGTGGGCGTGCGCGACTACATCGGCAAGAACGGCTTTCCCGGCGCGATCCTCGGGTTGTCCGGCGGCATCGATTCGGCCCTGGTGCTCGCCATCGCAGTCGATGCGCTCGGGAAGGACCGGGTCCGCGCGGTCATGATGCCGTCGCCCTACACCGCGGACATCAGCTGGATCGATGCCCGCGAAATGGCCGGGCGGCTCGGCGTGCGCTATGACGAGATCTCGATCCGGCACACCTTCGAATCGTTCCAGGGCGCGCTGGCCGAAGAGTTCAAGGGCCTGGCCGAGGACACGACCGAGGAAAACCTGCAGGCCCGCATCCGCGGCACCCTGCTGATGGCAATGTCGAACAAGTTCGGATCGATCGTGCTGACCACCGGCAACAAGAGCGAGATGGCGACCGGCTACTGCACGCTCTACGGTGACATGGCGGGCGGTTTCGCGGTCATCAAGGATCTGCTGAAGACCACCGTGTTCGCGCTGGCACGCTGGCGCAACGCCCACGATCCTTACGGAACCGGCACCGAGCCGATCCCGGAGCGGATCATCACGCGACCGCCCAGCGCCGAACTGCGGCCTGACCAGACCGACCAGGACAGCCTGCCGCCCTACGAGATCCTCGACGGCATCCTGGCCCGCTACATGGAAGACGATGAAGGCATCGACGAAATCATCGCGGCGGGCTACGAGCGCGCCGTAGTCGAGCGGGTGGCCCGCCTCATCAAGATCAACGAGTACAAAAGACGCCAGGCGCCGGTGGGTATCCGCGTGACCCATCGCAGTTTCGGCAAGGATTGGCGCTACCCTATCACCAGCAAGTTCAACGAAACCGCCGGAAGAAAGTCCCTATGAAGCAAATCACCGCCATCCTCAAACCGTTCAAGCTCGATGATGTGCGCGAGGCGCTGGCCGAGGTCGGCGTCACCGGACTTACCGTCACCGAGGTCAAGGGCTTCGGCCGCCAGAAGGGCCACACAGAACTCTACCGCGGGGCCGAGTACGTGGTCGACTTCCTGCCGAAGATGCGCGTCGAGGTGGTGGTCAACGAGGCCGACGTCGAGCGCTGTGTCGATGCCATCGTCAGCGCCGCGCGCACCGGCAAGATCGGCGACGGCAAGATCTTCGTCACGAATGTCGAGCGCGTGGTCCGCATCCGCACCGGCGAAGAGGACGAAGCCGCTGTATAGGGCTCGCCCCCAGGTTGCCCGGCACTTCGTGTCCGGGCGCCCACCCTCCGCCGGGGGCGACGCCAGCGGGCCGGCGGAGCCGGTTCCGCGGTGTCTCACCAACGAGGGCCTGGCTGCGCCGGCCCTGCGTTCGTTTACAGGACTTCTGCGAGCTTGTCGCTGCCGGGGTGCTTGCGGGCCTCTTCGGCCAGGGCTTCGAGGAGCGCGGGGGCATCGGTGCCGGTGCGCACCAGGCCCATCTGCCAATCGCTCATGAAGCCTTCGCGCACGCTCTGGATCAGGAAGGCCAGCATTCCGTCGTAGTAGCCGCCGGCGTTCAGGATGCCGACCGGCTTGTCGTGGTAGCCGAGCTGGCGCCAGGTCCAGATCTCGAACAGTTCCTCGAAGGTGCCGATGCCGCCCGGGAGCGCCAGGAAGGCGTCGGCGCGCTCGCCCATCAAGGCCTTGCGCTCGTGCATGGTGTCGACCACATGCAGCTCGTCGCTCAGGCGGTTGGCGAGTTCCTTGTCGACCAGGGCCTTCGGGATGATGCCGACCACCCGGCCGCCGGCTGCCCGCGTGGCCTCGGCCACGGTGCCCATCAGGCCCGTGCGGCCGCCGCCATAGACCAGTTGGCCGCCGCGCTCGCCGATCCAGCGGCCAACCGCTTGCGCTACGGTCGTGAATTCAGGTCGCTCGCCGGGGCGCGAGCCGCAATAAACGCAAATCGAGAAATTGGGAGTCATGCCCCCGATCATGCCGCGCCTAGATGACGCGTTGCCACAGGGCGGCAATCCAGACGCCACAGCACAGCAGGATGGACAGCAGCACCGCGGCGCTGCCGAGATCCTTGGCGGCCTTTGACAGCGGATGCCATTCCGGGCCGATGCGATCGATGGCGTTCTCGATGGCGCTGTTGAGCAACTCGACGATCAGCACCAGCATCACCGTGGAGATCAGCAGCGCCACTTCGACCCAGCTGCGGCCGACCCAGAAAGCCGCTGGGAGCATCACGGCGGCGCAGATGAGCTCCTCGCGAAAGGCGGCCTCGCGAAAGGCGGCGCGAAAGCCGTTGACGGAGATCAGGGCGGCATGCCAGACCCGAACGAGTCCACGCCGCAAGGCCTGCGGGTTGGCCGGATCGGGCCCGCTCATCGCCGGCTCATGGCTTTCGACGTGATCAGCCGGGTTCCGGCCCAGGCGTCATGCCAGAACTGGCGCTCCGGGTGGAAACGGGCGAGCAGGGCCCAGACCGCGACCCAGCCGAGGACCAGCACGGCGGCTTCGCCCCCCCCGAGCTTGAACGGCGCGATCAGAGCCAGCGGCGGCAGGAACCAGACCCAGCTCAGCAGGTAGCGCCCCAGCGCGCGGCCCTGGCTCAGTGGTCGGCCTTGGCGATCGACCACGCGGATGCCCCAGGTTTTCATCGCCAAGGTCTGGCCTTTGGACCAGAAGAAGACGAAATAGACGCCGAAGACGACAAAAAGGAAGGCTTGGAGCAAATGCCGGCGCGAGTCCATGGCATCCCGCATCTGGCCCAGGGTGCTGAAAAGCCAGCCGGCGACGAACACCACCGCAAACAGCAGCATGCCTTCGTAGAGCCAGCAGGCCATGCGGCGCCAGAGACCGGGCGTGGCGAGGGGCGGGGCGATGGAATCGGCGGCCGCAGCCGGCGTAGGTCCGTTGGGACCGGAGGAACGGGCTGCCATGCGTCGATCAGGGCGCCGAGGAGGGCTGCTCGGTCAGGCGAACCGGGGGCGTGGAGGCCATGGGCGGCTCGGTTGCCGGCGCGTTTGCGGCGGGTGGCGGCACTTGCGCCTCGGCGGACACGGGGGGCGAGGGCGGCGCGAGCTGGATGCGCGGCGTATGTTGCGGATCGGGTCCGACGGCAGGCAGCGGCACCAGCTTCTGGGCCGGCACGGGCCGGATGGTGGCGGCTGCCCCGGGTGGCGCGACAGCCGCGGCTCTGGCCGCCAGCCGGCTCTTTTCCTCGTCGCTGAGGGCCTGGTAGGCCTCCCATTTGGCCTTGCGCTCGTCGGCGGGCAGGCGCTTCGCATCGGCAAAATTGAGGCGCGCCTGGGCCCGTTCCCGATTGCTCAGCTTGGTCCACTCTTCCATGCGGCTGTGCAGGATCTCCTGGTCTGCGGCCGACATCTCCGCGTAATCGCGCACGATCACAAGCCATTTGCGCTTATGCGGCTCGGTCAAYTCGTCCCAGGTGGACGCAAGCGGTGCCAGCGCGCGTTGCTGCCGGCTACTCAGGTCGCGCCATGCCGGCTTGGCGACCTGGGTGGCCGGGCTCGGCGTCTTGGCAGGGTTTTGCGCCTCGGCGGAGGTCGCGGCCAAGCCCCCGAGTCCTCCCACCGCCAGCATCGCTGCGACCCAGAAGCCGGCCGCGGCCGCACGGGCGCGTGTCGTACGCAGCGCCTGGAGGCAAGAGGAGGGAGAGCGCAGCATTCGTGGCAGGGACTCAGTGCTCGGTTGCGTCGCTGGTCTTCAGGAATTGCGCGAAGCCAGGGTCGGTGTAGGCGGCAGGCGGCAGGTCGTCGGTCAGCAGGGCCGAATCGACTTCCGCCAGTTCGTTGGTGCGGTGGTCCTCCTGGATCACGCTGATCGCCATCAGTCCTGCCACCAGCGCCACCAATGGCAGCACCGAACCGATGCGGGTCCACCAGCCGCCGCCGAGCGCCGCGGCGCGGCCGCTGGACACCACCACCGGTGCCGGGCGGAATTGCGGCACCGTCTTGCGGCGGGCCACCGCCTGCACGCGGGCTGCGCGCAGGCGCTCCCCGATTTCATGCGGGAGCTCGAGGCTTCCGGCGGACAGGCGCGCTGCGACCCGGCGACCAAATTGCTCTTCGAAGGCAACAGGGGTCCCAGGCGGGGCGGAGAATGTTGGTTTCATAGCGAAATTCCCTTGGCTTTGAGCGCCTTGCTCAAGGCGTGAACGGCCCGCGAACAATGGGTCTTGACGCTCCCTTCGGAGCATCCCATCGCGGCAGCCGTCTCGGCGACGTCCATTTCCTCCCAGTAACGCATCAGAAAGGCCTCGCGTTGACGCCCGGGCAGTGCGGCGATCTGTTCCTCGATCTCGCGGAAGACCTGGGCCCGCCGGGTACTGTCTTCGGCGCTCTCGCTTTCGCGTGTGTCGGTCGGCGACTGGACATGCTCCAGCAGATCGAAATCACCGTCGTCGTCGGTCGACTCGAAGTCGCTGAGGTTGGAAAACAGCGCCCGCCGCGTCTTCTGCCGTCGGAACCAGTCGAGCGTGCAGTTCGAGAGGATGCGCTGGAACAGCATCGGCAACTCGTTGGCCGGTTTGTCGCCGTAGTGCTCTGCCAGCTTCATCATGCTGTCCTGCACGATGTCGAGGGCCGCCTCCTCGTCCCGCACGTGGTAGACGGAACGCTTGAATGCCCGTCGTTCGACGCTCTTCAGGAAGTCGGAAAGTTCTTTGTCAGTGGCCAAGCGAATCTGGCGCGAAAAAGTGCGCCGAGTGGGGAAGTGTCTCTAAAACGTTTGTCTTTTTGTCGTCGCGAATTATGCCTCCGCGGCCGATTGGGCGTTTCAGGGGGTCAAGGCGCCGTCCGCGCATGTCATAATCCGCCTTGCAAGTCAAAAGGCAAACGGGTCAAGGTCCGGCGGTATACAGATACGCCCATGGCTTTGGCCTCAAGTCCTGACGCGGCTTCAAAAGAGCTGGCGGAGGGGCACCCAAGGTTTTTCGTTCCCGAAAAAACGCAAAGGTTCATCATGGAAATCTCGAAGGCGGAACTCGCTTCCGCAGCAGCTGCATCCTCCGGGATGCGCAATCAACCCCAAGAACTCATGGGCGCCGAAGTGCTGGTCAAGGCACTTCAGGCCGAAGGCGTCAAGTACGTCTGGGGCTACCCGGGCGGCGCAGTTCTCTATATCTACGACGCGTTCTACAAGCAAGACAGCATCCAGCACGTGCTGGTGCGTCATGAACAGGCCGCCGTGCATGCGGCCGACGGCTATGCCCGGGCCACCGGCGATGTCGGCGTCGCGCTGGTCACCTCCGGGCCGGGCCTGACGAATGCCGTGACCGGCATCGCGACGGCCTATATGGATTCGATCCCGATGGTGATCATCTCGGGCCAGGTGCCGACCGCGGCGATCGGGCTCGACGCCTTCCAGGAGTGCGACACGGTTGGCATCACGCGGCCGATCGTCAAGCACAACTTCCTCGTCAAGGACCCCAGGGACCTGGCGATGACCATGAAGAAGGCCTTCCATATCGCGCGCACCGGCCGACCGGGTCCGGTGGTGGTCGACGTGCCGAAGGACGTGTCCTTCAAGAAGGTTCCTTACGCAGGCTATCCCGACAAGGTCGAGATGCGTTCGTACAATCCGGTGCGCAAGGGCCACGGCGGACAGATCCGCAAGGCGCTGCAACTGCTGCTGACGGCCAAACGCCCGTACATCTACACCGGCGGCGGCGTGTTGCTGAGCAACGCCACCAACGAGCTGCGAACCCTGGTCGACATGCTCGGCTACCCGGTCACCAACACGCTGATGGGCCTGGGCGCCTATCCGGCGAGCGACCGCAAGTTCCTCGGCATGCTGGGCATGCACGGCACCATCGAAGCCAACAACGCGATGCAGAACTGCGACGTACTGCTGGCGGTGGGCGCGCGCTTCGACGACCGCGTGATCGGCAACCCCAAGCACTTCGCGCAGAACGAACGCAAGATCATCCACATCGACATCGACCCGTCGAGCATCTCCAAGCGCGTCAAGGTCGACATCCCGATCGTCGGCGACGTCAAGGACGTGCTGACCGAGCTGATCTCGATGATCCGCGAAAGCACCACCCGGCCCGACGCCRGTGCGCTGGCCAGCTGGTGGAGCACCATCGAGGAATGGCGCGGCAAGGACTGCCTCAAATACGACCGCGGCAACAAGGAAGTGATCAAGCCGCAGTACGTGATCGAGACGCTCTGGAACATGACCAAGGACGCCGACACCTACATCACGTCCGACGTCGGCCAGCACCAGATGTGGGCGGCGCAGTACTACCGCTTCGACGAGCCGCGGCGCTGGATCAATTCGGGTGGCCTGGGCACGATGGGCGTGGGCATTCCGTACGCGATGGGCATCAAGCTCGCCAAGCCCGAGTCGGAGGTGTTCTGCGTCACCGGTGAAGGCTCGGTGCAGATGTGCATCCAGGAGCTCTCCACCTGCCTGCAGTACAACACCCCGATCAAGATCTGCTCGCTGAACAACCGCTATCTGGGCATGGTTCGGCAGTGGCAGGAGATCGAGTACTCGGGCCGCTACAGCCACAGCTACATGGACGCGCTGCCCAATTTTGTGAAGCTCGCCGAGGCCTATGGCCACGTCGGCCTGCTGATCGAGCGGCCGCAGGACGTGGAGCCGGCATTGCGCGAGGCGCGCAAGCTCAAGGACCGCACCGTGTTCATGGATTTCCGCACCGACCCGACCGAGAACGTGTTCCCGATGGTCAAGGCCGGCATGGGCATCACCGAGATGCTGCTCGGTTCCGAGGACTTGTAAACAGACGACAAGCCGGTCCACAGTGGGCCGGCCCTTCATCAACCTAATTCCTGGCGAATCTATTGTCCGTCGAGCCCGCGCATTACCGTGCACGGGRGAGGGCGGCGAAAAGAGGAGTCCTGCTGACATGAAACACATCATTGCCGTGCTGCTCGAGAACGAGCCCGGTGCACTCTCCCGCGTCGTCGGCCTCTTCTCGGCCCGCGGCTACAACATCGAATCGCTGACCGTCGCGCCGACCGAGGATGCAAGCCTCTCGCGCATGACCATCGTCACGGCCGGCTCGGACGACGTGATCGAACAGATCACCAAGCATCTGAACCGGCTGATCGAGGTCGTCAAGGTCGTCGATCTGACCGAGGGCGCCTACACCGAGCGCGAGCTCATGATGGTGAAGGTGCGCGCGGTCGGCAAGGAGCGCGAAGAGATGATGCGGATGGCGGAAATCTTCCGCGGCCGCATCATCGACGTGACCGACAAGAGCTACACCATCGAGCTCACCGGCGACCACGGCAAGAACGACGCCTTCCTCGAAGCCATCGACCGCGGCGCGATCCTCGAGACCGTCCGCACCGGTGCCAGCGGCATCGGCCGCGGCGAGCGCATCCTGCGCGTCTGACCCCCCTCATCCACACCACCGAATCAACGAAGGAGCACTCTCATGAAGGTTTATTACGACAAGGACGCCGACCTCAGCCTGATCAAGGGCAAGACCGTCGCGATCATCGGCTACGGCAGCCAGGGCCATGCGCACGCGCAGAACCTCAACGACAGCGGCGTGAAGGTCGTGGTCGGCCTGCGCAAGGGCGGCGCTTCCTGGCCCAAGGTCGAGAAGGCCGGCCTCAAGGTCGCCGAAGTGGCCGACGCCGTGAAGTCGGCCGACGTGGTCATGATCCTGCTGCCCGACGAGCAGATCGCCAGCGTCTACAAGAACGACGTTGCGCCCAACATCAAGGAAGGCGCTTCGCTGGTCTTCGCACACGGCTTCAACGTGCACTACGGCTTCGTGCAGCCGCGCGCGGACCTCGATGTCTGGA
>NZ_JBFUIU010000172.1:0-13647 GCF_056401695.1 Variovorax sp. P4_D9 | reverse complement strand
GGCCCGCTGGTACGGCCGCCGCTAGGGCCAGTCGCTGGACACCGGGACGCCGCAAGCCGCCAGTCGCTTGCGCAGCGCCAGCACCGCACGGTCCTTGCTCAGCAGCGGCGCGCGGTGCGCCACGGCGAGATCGATGAAGACCTGGTCGTCGGGATCGCTGCAGACGCACGGCGCCCGCGGCGGCACGCCGTCGACCGCACGGCTGCGGTCATCGAAGGCCGCGAGGACCGCGTCGGCCTCGAGGCCCCTGGCCTGCAACTGCCGCGCGATCAGCGGGTAGCCGAGCACGCGCGCGAATTCGTCGCGCATCGCCGCGGTGGCGATCCATTCCAGCGCGCCGTCCGCCAGTGCCGCAGCCAGGCCGGCCTGGCCGGGGTCCTCGAACACCAGCAGGTCGAGCGCGATGTTGGTGTCGATGACGACACCACGCCGGCGCCGGGCCGCCCCAAGCCGGCCAGCACCCCCCTCGGGGGGCAGCGACCCACACGCAGTGGGGGAGCGTGGGCGCCATTCAACCACGCCGTTCAGCCGCGCTTCGGGATGTCCAGTCCGGCCATCACCGCGGGCCGCTTCACGAAGGCATCGAGCACGCGCCGCACCTGCGGAAAGTCGGCGATGCCGACCAGGTCGCCAGCCTCATAGAAGCCGATCAAATTGCGCACCCACGGGAAGGTCGCGATGTCGGCGATGGTGTAGGCGTCGCCCATCAGCCAGGCATGCCCGTCGAGCCGCTGGTCCAGCACGCCGAGCAGGCGCCGCGACTCGGCCACGTAGCGGTCGCGCGGCCGCTTGTCCTCGTAGTCCTTGCCGGCGAACTTGTTGAAGAAGCCGAGCTGGCCGAACATCGGGCCGATGCCGCCCATCTGGAACATCAGCCACTGGATCGTCTCGTAGCGGCCGGCGGCGTCCTGCGGGATGAACTTGCCGGTCTTGTCGGCGAGGTAGAGCAGGATCGCGCCGGACTCGAACAAGGCCAGCGGCTTTCCGCCGGGCCCGTTCGGATCGAGAATGGCCGGGATCTTGTTGTTCGGGTTGAGCGACAGGAACTCCGGCGACGTCTGGTCATTCGACTGGAAGCTGACCAGGTGCACCTCGTAGGGCAGGCCGGTCTCTTCGAGCAGGATCGAGACCTTGACGCCGTTCGGCGTCGGCAGCGAATACAACTGCAGCCGGTCGGGATGGACAGCGGGCCATTTCTTGGTGATCGGGAAGGCGGACAGGTCGTTCATTGCGGATTGCGGATGCGGGGGAGCCGCATTCTGGCCCGAAACGCAATACCGGCCGAAGCCTCAGGCCTTCCGCGCCGAGCCCGCCACCATGTCGAACTTGAACAGCCGGCACTCGATCGGCCCGTTCCACATCGGCACCCGGCGCGATTCCTTCAGGCGCATGCGCTTGGGCAACTGCAGGTCGGGCGTCAGCACCCAGGCGGTCCAGCCGGCGTAGTTCTTTTTCCAGTGGCTCGCGAGCTGGACGAAGAACTCGCCGCCGTCCTCGGTCTGCGCGTCCTCGCGGCCGCGCGCCACGCCGCCGACCTCGATCCGCTCGCCGTAGGGCGGATTCAGCACGATCACGCCCGACTCGGCCGGCGGCATCCGCTGCAAGRCATCGCCGCCGCGGAACTGGATCGCCGCCGCCACGCCCGCGCGCTCGGCGTTGCGCTCGGCGAAGTCGACCATGCGGTGCGAGACGTCGGAGCCGAAGATCACCGGCGCGCGCAGCACCGCCGGCGGCACGGCCTCGGCCTTCAGGGCCGACCACACGTGGGCCTGGAAGGGCAGCAGCTTCTCGAAGCCGAAGCGCCGCAGCGAGCCGGCCGCGATGCCGGAGGCGATCTGCGCCGCCTCGATCGCGATCGTGCCGCTGCCGCAGCAAGGGTCGTACAACGGCGAGCTCGACACCGCGCCGGTTTCCGGGTTCCACCAGCCGCTGGCCGCCAGCATCGCCGCGGCCAGGGTTTCCTTCAGCGGCGCATCGCCCTTGTCCTGCCGCCAGCCGCGCTTGAACAGCGGCTCGCCCGAGGTGTCTACATACAGCGTGCAGGTGTCGGTGGTGAGGTGCGCGAAGACGCGGCTGTCGGGCCACTGGGTCTCGATGCTGGGCCGAACGCCGCCGGCCTTGGCGCGGAAGCGGTCGGCGATCGCGTCCTTGATGCGCAGGGTGGCGAAGTTGAGGCTCTGCAGCGGGCTGTGCTGCGCCGTGGTCTCGATCTTGAAGGTCTGCTTCGGCGTGAACCAGATCTCCCAGGCGACGCCGCTGGCGATGGCGTAGAGGTCGTTCTCGCTGCGGTACGGCGCATGCGCGAGTTCGATCAGCACGCGCTGGGCCAGCCGGCTGTGGAGATTGAGCTTGAGGGCGTCGCGCCAGTCGGCGCGCACCCGCACGCCGCCGCGCAGCGTGAGCAGGTCCTGCCCCACGCGGCCGGTCAGCGCATGCACTTCCTGGGCCAGGAAATCCTCGACGCCAGCGGCGCAAGGGAGAAAAAGCGAAAGATCGTTCACCCGGCGATTGTCGCCCCGACGAGGCCCCCCGGCAGCGGCCCGGCTGATCTATAGTGGGCCGGCCGATGAGCTCACCGCCCACTCCCGCACACCCCGAGGCCAGCGCCGCCGACCGGTTTGCCATCCGCTGCGAGGTGCTGCGGCTCAGTGCCCAGCCGAGCGGGGCGGTCCTGCTGTTCCAGTTCCTGCTCGACTGCGGCGTCGCGGCGTTGTTCGCCTGGCAGTATTCGGTGCCGCACGCGCTCGCCTGGATCGCGCTGATCGCCGCCACCACCGCCTACCGCGGCCTCCTTCCGCAACGGCTGCCCGCGCCGCTGACGCCCGACAACGTGCGGCCCGCCCTGCGCGAGCACACGCTGCGCATCGCAATCCACGAAGGCATCCACGGTCTGGCCGGCATCCTGCTCTTCAATCCGGCGGACCCGACTTCGCAGCTGATGATCGGGCTGGTGGTGATGGCGATGACGCTGTCCTCGGCCTTCTCGGTCTCCTACTACACGCCGGCGATGCAGCTCGCGATCACGCTGCTGCTGGCGCCGGTGATCGCGATGGGCCTGGCGCTGGGCGCACCGGTCATGAAGGTGCTGTCGCTGCTCGGCATCGGCCTGCTCGCGATGGTTTGGAAGCTGGTCTCGGAACGCGCCCGCCAGCTCGAGGAGAACATCGGCCTGCGCCACAACGAAAGCACGCTGCGCGAGCAGGCGCTGGCCGGCCTGCGGGAATCCGAGCAGGCCCAGGCCGAGCGCCTGCGCTTCTTCTCGGCCGCCAACCACGACCTGCGCCAGCCCGTGATGGCGATGGGCCTTCAGGCCGAGGTGCTGCGCCAGCAGCTGAGCGCCGGCGAGGACACGGTGACGGTGCTGAACACGGTCGCCGCGCTGTCGAGGGCCCAGCAGGCGCTCGAGGGACTCACCAACCAGCTGCTCGAGATCGGGCGCATCGAGTCCGCCGCCGATCCGTTCTCACCGGTGGCGGTTGCGCTGGCGCCGTTGCTGGCCGAATTCGCGCGCCAGGCCGGCAGCGGCCGCGTGCGAGTGCGCTGCCCGGCGAGCGCCGTGGTCTGGACCGACCTGCTCGCGCTGCGCCGGATCCTCGGCAACCTGGTCGACAACGCGCTCAAGTTCACCCCGCGGGGCCGCGTGCTGCTGGCCTGCCGACGGCGCGGCGAGGCCTGGCGGATCGAGGTCCGAGACGCCGGCATCGGCATTGCGTTCGAGGCCCAGGAACGCGTGTTCGGCGACTTCGAACAGGTCGGCAACATTGAGCGCAACCTGCAGCGCGGCCACGGGCTGGGCCTGGCGATCGTGCGGCGGCTGGCCCTGCGCCTGGGCGTCGAGGTCTCGCTGCGCTCGGCGCCGGGGCGCGGCTCGGTGTTCGCCTTCGAACTGCCCGCAGCGCCGCAGGGCGCGCCGCTGGCATCGGTTCCGGCGGCGGGCGTCGAGCTTGCGCCGGCACGGGGAACGCAGGCGCTGCGCCCCGGCCTGGTCGCGCTGGTGATCGAGGACAACGCGGTGGTGGCCGACAGCATCGCGGCCTTGCTGCGCCTGTGGGGTGCCCGGCCGCAGATCTGCGGCAGCGCGGCCGAGGCACTCGCACTGCCCGATCTGGCCGCCTTCGACATCGCCCTGTGCGACATCCGGCTGCCGGGCGCGCTCGACGGCATCGCGCTGGCGACCGAATTGCAGCGCCGGCGCCCTTCCCTGCCGGTTGCGCTGGTCTCGGCCGACATCGACGACGCCAAGCAGCAGTTGGCCCGCGAGCGCGGCTGGCAGGCGCTGCGCAAACCCGTTCAGCCCGCCACGCTGAAAGCCTTGCTGCTGCGGCTGCAGCGCTGAAGCGGCCTATGCTTCTAGCATGCCCGCCGAGCCTCCACGCCCCCTGGCCGATGCCCCCGACGCCCCGCGCTACGGCGCGATCGCGATTGCCCTGCACTGGCTGCTGGCGCTGATGATCCTGACTTCTCTCGGCGTCGGCCTGTCGATGACCGGCCTGCCTTTCTCGCCGCTGCGGCTCAAGCTCTACAACTGGCACAAATGGGCCGGCATCACGATCCTGGCGCTGTCGGCGCTGCGCCTGTTGTGGCGCCTGTCGCACCCGCCGCCGCCGCTGCCGGAGCGCATCCGGTCGGCGATGCCGGCCTGGCAGCTGGCCGCGCACCGCGGGCTGCACCTGCTGCTGTACCTGCTGTTCTTCGCCGTCCCGCTGCTGGGCTGGGCGTACAGCTCGGCGCTGGGTCTGCCGATCGTCTGGCTCGGCATGCTGCCGCTGCCGGACTTCGTGCCGGTCGACAAGGAGTTCGCCGAATCGGTGCTGAAGCCGCTGCACCGCGCCGGCGCCTTCAGCCTCGCGGCGGTGGCGGCGGTCCATGTCGCGGCCGCGCTCAAGCATCACTTCATCGACCGCGACGGTCTGCTCGACCGCATGTCGCCGCTTCCTCGCCGAAGGCATTTCCCATGACCCTGTTTGCCCTCGGCCGCGCCTTGCTCTGCACGGCCGCATTCCTCGTGGCCGGCGCGGCCGGCGCCGAGCCCGCGACAGCAGCCAAGCTGCTGCCGGCCGCGAGCCAGATCGTGTTCATAACCAAGCAGATGGGCGTGCCGGTGGAAGGCAGCTTCAAGAAGTTCGACGCCCAGGTGGCCTTCGACCCGCGCAAACCCGAGGGCGGCGGCGTGGCGCTGCAGATAGAGGTCGCGAGCGCCAGCCTGGGCCTGCCCCAGAGCGACGCCGAACTGCCCAAGGCGGCCTGGTTCGACAGCCAGCATTTCCCCAAGGCCGACTTCCGTTCCAGCAGCATCAAGGCGCTGGGTGTCGGTCGCTTCGAGGTCGCCGGCCGGCTGACGATCAAGGGCAGCACGAGGGAGGTGCTGGTGCCGGTCGAGATCACGCAGTCCTCTGGCCAGTCGACCGCCAGCGGAAGCTTTACGATCCAGCGCCTCGCCTTCAAGATCGGCGACGGCGAATGGACCGACACTTCGATGGTGGCCGACGAGGTCCAGGTCCGCTTCAAGCTGGTGCTGAGCGGGCTCGGCCCCCTGTGAGGTCCACCGACGTTTTTTCCACGTTCACCCGAAGGCTCGTCATGAAGAAACTGCTCACCCTCGCCACGCTGACGACCGCGGCTGCACTGGCCGGCGCCCAGCAGGCGCCCGAAGCGGCGGCCAAGCCGGCGGGCGGACCGGTCAAGGGCGCCAGCTACGTGGTCGACCCGACCCATACCTTCGTCAACTACGAGATGGGCCACTATGGCACCACCACCAACCGCGGCCGCTTAAGCACCAAGGACGGCAAGATCAAGATCGACCCGTCGGGCACCGGCGGCAAGGTCGACATCACGATGGACATCAGTTCCATCAACACCGGCGTCGACCTGCTCAACCGCCACCTGCTGAGCAAGGACTTCTTCAACGTCGCCGAGTTTCCGACCGCCCGCTTCGTCTCCGACCGCCTGGACTTCAGCGGCGACAAGGTCACGCAGGTCAACGGCACGCTGACCCTGATGGGCCAGACCCGCCCCGTGATGCTCAAGGCCAACCGCTTCAATTGCTATCTGAGCCCGCTGATCAACCGCCAGATCTGCGGCGGCGACTTCGAGACCACGGTCGAGCGCAGCCAGTGGGGCATCAACTGGGGCCTGACCTTCGGCTTCGAGGACAAGGTCAGGCTGCTGGTGCAGGTCGAGGCGGTGAACATCCAGTGAAGCGGCGCGCGAGCCGACAGCGCGTCGCGTCTTCGGCATTCGCAATCGCCTTGCATTTGCACCTGGTTTTCCTCTAGCCGCAGTCGCCGGATCGCTTGATTTGAATCAAGGCGACCCGTTCGCTGCGTGAGCCTGCATCCGTACGCTACGCCGTAGCCGACCACCCGTTGATCGGCTGCAGGGAGGCAGGGCTGCGTTTTCCCTCACGGATTCAACGCCCCGCCCACGTCGTCACACAGTCAAGAGGAGCGCTGTATTCAGGCGGGGAGAGGCGAAAACGAGCGGATGCCGAGTCCGTCGTTCATCAGGCCCAGCAGGTAGAACGAGGTCTGCCACTGGAAATGGACCAGCATGAGGCTGATCAGCGAAAAGCCGATGGCCAGGCTCAGGCCAGTGTCCATGTTGACGAAGGCATTCGGCTTGCCGTTCTCGCGGTCCTCGAAATGCGCCTTGATGTAGGACGAGGCGAGCGAGAAGAGGGCCCTTCGGAGACCCCGAGCAGGATGCGCGACGCCAGCAGGCTGCCATAGCTGTCGAAGCCGGGCGAGATGGCCGTGACGCCGTCCCATTGCAGCAGGCCGCAGAGCAGGCTTCGGCGAACACCGAAGAGCGCGACGCAAAAGAGCGTGAGACCAGGCTGAGATTCCGTAGCCAAGCATGAAGGCGGAGGCCAGGAAACCCTGGCTGCCCTTGTCATCGAGGGTCAGTCCGATGTGGTTCAGGAAATCGGCGTTGTTGGACCGGATGCCGATGTTGATGCGGTCGATGTACGATTGCATGCCGAACGCCGGAAGGTGCTCTTCAAGCGAGGTGACCCGTGCGAGGGCTTCCACATGCTGGTGTCGGGCAAGGTCAAGCTGTCGCTGGTGTCCTCGCAGGGCATCGACAAGCCACTCGACTTCGTCGCTCCCGGAGGTAGCTTCGGAGACATCACGATGCTGCTCGAGCGCCCGTACTACCTGACGGCGCAGGCGCTCGAAGACAGCCTGCTGCTCTACCCGCCGCGCAACGCGATCGTGCAGCTGATCGAAAACGACAGCCGCTTCGCAATGCGCATGCTGGCCAGCCTGTCGATGCGGATGCGCAACGTGGTCGACGACATCGAATCCTTTTCGCTCCAGCCCCCGGCCGCGCGGCTCGTGACCTACCTGCTGCGCCTGCTTCCGCCGGGCAGCATGACGCCCGCCAAGATCGAGCTGTCGATCCACAAGAACGTGGTCGCGGCACAGTCAACCTCACGCCGGAGACCCTGTCGCGACACTTTCGCGAACTGGCCGACCGCGGGCTGGTCAGCCTGGAGCGGCGCACGATCGTGGTCCACGCCATCGACAGGCTCGGCGACTATGTGGCCGACCGGACGCCTCAGCCTCGCCTCACCGGCCGGCCAGGAACCCGCGAGTCCTACAGCAGGCTCTCCGGCGCCAACGGCGCCAGCAGCTCCAGCATCACGCGGTCCCACAGGCCCGAGTCGGGCTCGACGGTGAGCACCGGGTCGGCACCGTCTTCCATCGTGACCCATTCGAGCTGTTCGCCGCCCTCGGCAAATCGCACCCGGTAGGCGCCCTGCTGCTTCAGCACGTCGAGCAGCTTGAGCATCTGCTGCGCCATCTCGGGGCTGGCGATGAAGAGGCCGATCTCGGTGTTGTGGCTGTCCGAGCGCGGGTCGAAGTTCATCGAACCCAGGAACAGCGCGCGGCGGTCGAAGATCGCCGCCTTCGCATGCAGCCGGCCGACCTGCGAGCCGAACAGCCCGAGCCGCACGCTGCGCTTGGTGCGCGCCGAGCTCAGCTCGTAGATCTCGACGCCGAGCCGCAGCATGTCGGGCCGGTAGCGCCGGTAGCCGGTATGGACCACCGGCTCGTCGGTGGCCGCGAGCGAGTTGGTGACGACGCTGATCCGGACCCCGCGCCCGCGGACCTCGCGCATCACCTCGAGCCCGGCCTTGCCCGGGATCAGGTAGGGCGAGACCAGCGTGACTTCGGAGCGCGAGCGCCGCATCTGCTCGATCACGTTGTAGCGCACGCTGTCGACATCGAGCAGTGGCACGCCGCCATAGGACGCGGTCTTGCCGATGACGCGGTCGGGCGAGTCGGCATAGGCCTCGGCCAGGGTCCAGATCAGGTCGAGCCGGGCGCCGCCCTTCAGCTCCGGCCCGAGCGGCGCGTAGCCCAGGACGTCGTTCGGGGCCGGCCGCCGCGGCGCCGGGGTGTTGGCAGGGCCGGTGGCCTGCTCGAAGCTCCGCTGCAGTTCCTCGGGCGCGAGCGACGAAGCGACCACGGTGCCGATCGGCCGCACGTAGGGGCTGTTCCAGTACAGGTCGAAGAGACTGCCCAGGCGCTTCACCAACGCACCGGCGACGAAGGTGTCGATGTCCAGGAAGTTCGCGCCCGCGGTCTGCGTGAAATACTGGCTGCCGATGTTGCGCCCGCCCGCCACCGCCATCGCGCCGTCGGCGATGAAGAGCTTGTTGTGCATCCGGCGGTTGACGCGGTCGAAGTCGAACAGCGAGCTCGAGAAGCGCTGCACCATGCTGCCGCGCCCGGCCGGAAACGGATTGAACAGCCGCAGCTCGAGGTTCGGCGTCGCCGCCAGCGCCAGCAGCAATTCGTCCTCGCCGGAGGTATATAGGTCGTCTATCAAGAGCCGCACGCGCACGCCCCGCAGCGCCGCGTCGCGCAGGCTGCGCAGGAAGTAGCGACCGGTCTCGTCGTTCTCGATCTGGTAGTACTGGACGTCCAGCGTGCGCTCGGCGCGGCGCGCCAACTGAAGCCGCGTGTCGAGCGCGAAGTCCCCGCCCGCCATCAGCCGGAAGCCGCTCAGGTCGGGATCGGGGGAGGAGGCCTTGGCGATCCGCCCCAGCGTGGTGTCCGCGGAGGCCGCGATCGCGCTCGAGGGCTGGCGCTCGAACTCGGCCGGAAGCATGGCGCAGCCGCTGGCCAGGAGAGTCGCCGCCATCAGTGCCGCGCCGAGCCGCCACCCGCGCACCGCCAGGCCCGCGCCGCGAGGCATCGCTAGAGTGCCTTGCGCAGATTGGCCGGCGCGATGCGCAGGGCCTCGCGGTATTTCGCCACCGTGCGGCGCGCGCATTCGATCCCCTGCTCCTTGAGCATTTCGGAGATCTGGCTGTCGGACAGCGGTTTCTTGAGGTCCTCGGCGCTGACGAACTGCTTGATCAGCGCCCGCACCGCGGTACTCGACGCATTGCCGCCGGTCTCGGTGCCCAGCGCCGAGCCGAAGAAGTACTTGAGCTCGACCGTGCCGTAGGGCGTCGCCATGTACTTGGCGGTGGTCACGCGGCTGATGGTCGACTCGTGCAGGCCGAGCTCGTCGGCGATCTCGCGCAGCACCAGCGGCCGCATCGCCAGCTCGCCGTGCACGAAGAAGCTCTTCTGCCGCTCGACGATCGCGTTCGACACCCGAAGGATGGTGTCGAAGCGTTGCTGGATGTTCTTGATGAACCAGCGCGCCTCTTGCAGCCGCTGCGACAGGGCCTGGCTGCCTTCGCCCTTGTGCTGCTTGAGCGCGCCGGCGTAGATGTCGTGGACCCGCAGCCGCGGCATGACCTCGGGGTTCAGCATGACGCGGAACTTGGTGTTGGTGTTGGTGCCGTTGCCGATGCGTGTGACGATCACGTCGGGGATCACCACGTTGCGCTCGACGTCGACGAAGCGGCGGCCGGGCTTGGGTTCGAGCCTGGCGATCAGTTGCAGGGCCGCGCGAACCTCTTCCTCGTTGCTGCGCGTGAGGGTCGCCAGCCGCTTGAAATCGCGCCGCGCCAGCAGCTCCATCGGCTGCTTGCAGATCGCGATGGCGGTCTCGCGCACCTGCGCCTCGTCGGCGCCTTCGTCCGGCCGGGCCAAGGCGCGCAGCTGGATCGTCAGGCACTCGCCGAGGTTGCGCGCGCCGACACCGACCGGCTCCAGGCTCTGCAACAGGCCGAGCGCGACCTGGAAGTGGTGCACCAGGTCGTCGAACTGGTCGTTGTCGTCGCCGGCCAGGCCCGAAGCCAGGGCCGGCAGCGAGTCCTCGAGATAGCCGTCGTCGTTGAGCGATTCGATCAGGAAACGCAGCGCGGCGCGGTCGGTCTCGCTGAGCCGCAGGCCCAGCGCCTGGCGGTGCAGGAAGGATTGCAGCGACTCCTGGCTGCGCGCCAGCTCGGTCGCGTCGGTGCGCTCGTCGTCGCCCAGGTTGTTGGTGCGCGCCGGGGCGTCGCCGCCCCATTCGCTGTCGTCGGGCGCCAGGTCGACCGTGCCGTCGCCTTCCCAGTCGGGCTCGCCGTCGACGGCGTCGGTGGTGGCCGTCTCGGTGTCGGAGGTGGTGACCGCGACTTCAGCCGGCGCCGAGGGGCCCGGCGTGAAGTCGGCATCGCCTTCGGCCTGCCGATCTTCGTCGCGCACCGGCGCATCCGCCGTTTCAAGGCCGAATTCCTCGCGCGCCGCCTCCTCGGCAGTGCGCTCGAGGAACGGGTTGTCGTCGAGCATCTGTTCGACTTCCTGGGTCAGCTCGAGCGTCGAGAGCTGCAGCAGCCGGATCGACTGCTGCAGCTGCGGCGTGAGCGCCAGATGCTGCGAGACGCGAAGCGAAAGCCCCTGCTTCATCGAGATTGGGCTCCTACATCCGGAAGTGCTCGCCCAGGTACACGCGTCGTACCTCGGCGTTGTCGACGATCTCCGAGGGCGTGCCTTGTGCCAGCACATGCCCGTCGCTGATGATGAACGCGTGATCGCAGATGCCCAGCGTTTCACGCACGTTGTGGTCGGTGATGAGCACGCCGATGCCGCGCTCCTTCAGGAAATTGATGATCCGCTGGATCTCGATCACCGCGATCGGGTCGATGCCCGCGAAGGGTTCGTCCAGCAGGATGAAGCGCGGCTGGGTCGCCAGCGCGCGCGCGATCTCGACCCGCCGGCGCTCGCCGCCGGACAGCGACAGCGCAGGCGAATCGCGCAGGTGGTCGACCCGCAGGTCGGCCAGCAGTTCGGCCAGACGCTCCTCGATGCGGGCCTTGGAGAGCGGCACCATCCCGCCCTGCTCGTCGGGCTCCCTCTGCAGCTCGAGCACGGCGCGCACGTTTTCCTCGACCGTCAGCTTGCGGAAGATCGAGGCCTCCTGCGGCAGGTAGCTCAGGCCCATGCGCGCGCGGCGGTGGATCGGCATGTGGGCGATCGGCTCGCCGTCGATCGTGATCTCGCCGGCATCGGCGCGCACCAGCCCGACGATCATGTAGAAGGAGGTGGTCTTGCCGGCGCCGTTGGGGCCCAGCAGGCCGACCACTTCGCCCTTCTGCACGGCCAGCGACACGTCCTTGACGACCTTGCGGCTGCCATAGCTCTTTTCGAGGCTGCGCGCCTCCAGCCGGCTGCCCGGCTGGCCGTCGCTGACACTGATACCCGCTGCTTCGATCACTTCTTGAGGTCTCCGCCGAGCGTGGTGGTGGCACGCAGGCTGTTGCCCGGCGCCGGCGTGGCGGCGGGCTTGGCGGCGCCGGCCGCCGGCGGGGTGGCCGGCTTGGGCGTCAGGATGGCCTTCACGCGGCCGCCCGGCTGGGTCGCCACGCCGGCATTCGGCGGCAGCGAGGAGCCATTGACGGTGAAGGTGTCGTTGCTCTGGTCATAGACGATCAGCGGACCGCTGCTCTCGTCGCTGGGCGTGGCGCCGATCAGGCGGCGCATGACCGCGCGGCGGATGAACTTCACGTTGTCGGCGCGGCTGTCGTACTCGATGACCTCGCCCTCGCCCTCGATCCACTCGTCGGTGCCGGCATTGCGCTTCTGCTTGAAGTAGGCGAGCTTGCCCGGGTCGGCCGTGACGACGCCGTACTGGTAGCCCTCGGGGTCCTGGCGAACGTCGATGCGCGCGCCGCGGATCTGGATCGTGCCCTTGTTCACCACCACGTTGCCGGTGAACACGCTGGTCTGCTTGAGGTCGTCGTAGCGCATCGCGTCGGCCTCGATGTTCATCGGCTTGCTCCGGTCGGCCTGCTCGGCCTGGGCCAGCGATGCGAAGCCGGCCAGCACGCTGGCGAGGAACAGCACGCGCAGGGGGCGGCGGGGGAGGAAGAGAAAGGGAGATGTCATAGAGGCACGAAACTTGCTCTGCGATTGTATGCGTCCCCGGGACGCCACTCGCGCGGCCTTGACGAAAAAGCCCGCGGAAGCGGGCTTCGTGGCGGCAGTGGGGCGGCGGGGCCGCCCGCTCGCTCAGGTCTTGCGGGCTTCGGCAACCAGGAAGTCGACCGTCTGCAGGGCACGATCGAGCGAACCGGCGGTGTCGCCGTCGACGTACCAGCGGCCAGCAACGCCGAGCGCCGGCACGCCGGCCACCTGGTAGTCGGTCGTGAGCTGCGAAGCGCGCTTTGCCTTGCCGACCACCGAGAAGGACTTGAACAGCTCGGCGAATTTCTTCGCATCGAGGCCCGGCTGCTTCTCGACCCAGGCGAGGATCGCAGCATCGCCGGTCAGGTTCAGGCGCTGCTGGTGGATGGCCTGGAAGATCTTGGGTTGGAGCTCGTCGACCTTGCCCATGGCCTCGAGCGCATAGTAGAAGCGCTGCTTGGCCTCGGTGTCGTTGCCGACGAAGGGCACCGGAATGCGCCGGAACGCAACATGCGGCGGCATTTGCTTGACCCAGGCCTCGAGCTTGGGCTCGAAGGCCGCGCAGTGCGGGCAGTTGTACGAGAAGAACTCGATCACCTCGACCTTGCCCGCGGGCGCATCGACCGGTGCCGGCTTGCCGAGCACGATGTAGTCCGTGCCGGCCTTGAACGGACGGCCCTGGGCATGCGAGGGCGCAGCCAGCGGAAGAAGGGCCAGCGAAGCGGCGGCCAAAGAAAAATCACGACGTTGCATTAAGAAGTTCTCCTGTCGGCTGAAAGAGCCCGCGAACCGGGTCGAGTTCCCCGGGCACCCAAAGTAAAGATCGATGAAGTGTCAGGCCGGCGCCGGGCCGCCCCCAAGGCGGCCTGCGGCCCTCTCGGGGGGCAGCGACCCACACGCAGTGGGGAAGCGTGGGGGCCATGTCTCAACGCTGGACGCGCACCAGGGCCGATTCCAGGCCGCCGTCGTCGAGCCGCTCCTTGAGCCGATCGGCATCGTCCTTCTTGTTGAAGGGGCCGGCGCGCACGCGGTAGACGGTGCGGCCGGCCTGCTCGCGCTCGGTCACGCGCGCCTCCACGCCCATCAGCGAGAGCTTGGCGCGCTGCGCGTCGGCGTCCTCCTGGGTGCGGAAGGCACCGGCCTGGACGAAGTACATGAACGGGTCGGTGCTGGCACCGGCCGGCGCCGCGGCACCCGCGCCCGAGCCGCTGCGGGCCTTGGCGAAATCGCCGATCGGGTCATTGGAGGGCGGCAGCGCATTGGCTTCCGCCGGCACCGGCGCAGTGCGCGGCGGACGCGGCGCGGCCGCGCTGCCAGGGGCCACCACCACCGGCACCGGGGCGGCGGGCGGTGT
>NZ_JBFUIU010000171.1:0-13722 GCF_056401695.1 Variovorax sp. P4_D9 | reverse complement strand
CTGGATCTGCCGCTGCGACAGAAGATCGAAATCGCCAAGGCGGCGCTGCGCGAGCCCAAGGTCTTGCTGCTCGACGAACCGACCTCGGCGCTGTCGGGTGAAGACATCGCGTGGCTGGGACAGATCATTGCTCAGCAAAAGGCGCGCGGCACGACGATCATCTTCATCACCCACCGCATGCCCGAGGTGCGCATGTTCTGCGACAGCCTGACCATCCTGCGCAATGGCAGCAGCGTGGGCACGTTCGGCATCGACGAGATCTCGGACGAAGAGGTGATCGAGCAGATCATCGGCCGCTCGCTGGACAAGACCTTCCCGCCGAAGCCGCCGGTGGACCGGAACGTGGAGCCGGTGCTGACGGTGCGCGACATGTCTGCCGGGCGCCTGCGCAAGGCGTCCTTGTCGCTGCAGCCCGGCGAGGTGCTGGGAGTGGCCGGCCTGGCCGGCATGGGTCAGCTCGAGTTCTTTCTATCGCTCTTCGGCGACATCCCGGCAAGCTCCGGCACCATCACGGTGGACGGGCGCGAGGTGAAGATCGAATCGCCGCGCGACGCCATCGATGCCAAGCTCGGCATCACGCTCGTGCCCGAAGAGCGCAAGACAGAGGCGCTGTTTCTGCGCCTGGACGGGCGGCAGAACACCGCGCTGCCGGTGCTCGACCGCTACACGCGCTTCGGGCTCATCGACAGCGCCGCCGAGGGCCTTGCCGTTGCCGGCGCCCTTGCCAAGGTGCAGGTTGCCGAACGCGCGTTGTACATGCCGGCCAACTCGTTCAGCGGTGGCAACCAGCAGAAGATCGTCATGGCGAAGTGGTTGCTGGCCGGCGGGAGAGTGCTGCTGCTGTTCGACCCGACGCGCGGGGTCGACGTGGGTACCAAGCACGAAATCTATCTGCTCATCAACGAGTACGTGCGGGCAGGCGGTTCAGTCATCCTGTATTCGACCGAAATCGAGGAGGTGGTGCATCTCAGCCATCGCGTCGTCGTGTTCTACGGCGGCAGCATCGTTCGTGAAATCGACGGTGCAGTCGAGGCCATCTCGGAATCGGAAATCATGCGTGCGGCCCTGGGAAATTCGCCCCAACACGGATCCGCAACGGCTAGCCAGAAGGCGGTTCAATCATGAGCAACACTGCAATTGTTTCGTTCGCGCCACCAGCGGAATCGCTGATGGCCCGCTGGGCTCCAGGGCGTGCTAAGGGACTCTTGATCGCGATCGCGGTTTTGGTGGTGCTCTTTGCGCTCGTCAACTTCCTGTCGGCCACGCCTCTGGCGTATCCCGACCTGCTTTACCTCTCCTCCGGTGGACTGACACTGGCGGTCGCGGCGCTCGGAGCAACCATCGTCATCCTCACGGGCGGCTTCGACCTGAGTGCAGGTGCGGTCATCTCGCTGGTGAATGTGCTGGTGGCCGTCTACCTCAACGATCACCCGGCCTCGCAAGGCACCGCCGTGCTCATCGGCTTGGGTGTGGGCGCATTGGTGGGAGCGTTCAATGGGTTCTTCGTGGCCGTCCTGCGTTTGCAGTCGATCGTGGTCACGCTTTCCACAATGTTCATCCTCACCGGCATCACGCTGGTGGTGATGGACAAGCCTGGCGGCATGGTGCCCGAGTCCTTCACCCGGTTCTTCACGGGCAGCGCGATTGAAGGCGTATTGCCCGCACCCGTCCTGGTGATCGGGTTCGTCGTGCTGGCCTGGCTGGCGGTCAAGAAAACCCGCTTCGGCACAGCGCTCTACGCGGTCGGCAGTGATCACGAAGCAGCGACCTATTCAGGCATCAACGTGGTGATGACCAAGCTTGGCGCCTACACGCTGGCCGGCTTGGCCTATGGCGCCGCGGGCGTGCTCGTGACCGCGCAGACCGCGACGGGGGATCCGCTGGTGGGCGTGCCCCTGCTGCTGCAGACGTTCACTGCCGTGGTGCTGGGAGGCACTGTACTGGGTGGGGGGCGAGGCGGCTGCGTGGGCTCGGTCGTCGGTGCATACAGCCTGATGCTGATCGTCAACATCCTGTTGGTGTTGAACGTGCCGGCCTACTACGGCACCATCGTGGAAGGCTTGGTACTGATCGCAGCCGCGCTCGGCACCACCGGTGTGTCTCGTGCACAACTCGCGCACTGGTGGCGCCAGACGGTCAAGCGGCGTGTCGCCGACGCGGYGCGCTCCAGTCCCGTAGTGCGGCTGGTAGCGCCGGCACGGCAACTGCCAGCTGGCGCGAACTGGCTCAAGACACATGGCGTCGCGCTTCGCTACGTGTTGCCGGCTTATGTGTGCCTGCTGCTGATCATGCTTGCAATGGTGTTCCTCGGACGCCCGATCGACATGGGTTACCTGAACACCTTGATCCTGCTAGGCTCGTTTCTGGTGGTGCTGGCCTTGGGCCAGGGCACTGTCATTCTGACCGGGGGGCTTGATCTGTCGCTGCCCTGGACCATCGGTCTTTGCGGCATCCTGCTCGGAGGGTTGGCCCGCGGCAGCAACGAAGCCGCGCTGTGGGCGATCCCGTTGGTGCTCGCTATCGGGGTCCTCATCGGCCTGGTTAACGGGCTGGCCATCGTGCTGTTCAAGCTTCCGCCGATCGTAGCCACCTTGGCGATGAACGGCCTGCTGCAGGGCATCGCGCTGCTCTACAGCAACGGCACGCCCGATGGATTCGCGCCGCCCGCTCTCAAGTGGCTGATGAATGCGCGGATCGGACCGTTTACACCGGTGGTGTTTGCCGTGATCCTGTTTGCCTTTCTGGGCATCGTCCTGCTGTCGCGCACTGTGTTCGGGCGGCAGGTCTATGCAGTCGGCAACAGCCAGCGGGTGGCCCATCTTTCCGGTGTCAACGTCGGGCGCGTGACCATGAGTGTCTATGCCTTAAGTGGGCTGTGCTCGGCGCTCGTCGGGGTGATGCTCACGGGCTTCGGCGGGCAGGCCAGCCTCGGGATGGGAGACCCCTACCTGCTGCCATCGATCGCCGTGGTCGTTATAGGCGGCACTCTCATCACCGGGGGACGCGGAAAGTACGTCGGGATGATCGGCGGCGTGCTGCTGCTGACCGCCCTGCAGACGTTGCTTGCCGGCACGATGATCCCGCCCTCGATCCGGGACGTGATCTACGGCGTGGTCATCCTGTGCGCGGTGGTGATGCTGCGCGAACGGTCGTCCCACTGACCGGCCGGCGCTGTTCCCAGGAGGAGTCTGATCATGGAGCGAACCATCACGTTTACCCCGGCGAAGGCGACATGGGGCACGAAGGCAGCGCAGGCGCCCCATGCGCCAACGATGGCAGAGAGTGTGGCGCAGAAGTGGATATTGCGCGGCTCCAATGGCTGCGGTTTCGATGGAAGCATCGGCCATGAAGCTGCGCGTTCGCCAGCGGTCCCGCCCAACAGCAACATTTCACATTGAAGAATCAAGGCGCATCCAGGCAGCCAGCCAAGTGGTTGCTGACGATGCAGGCGCGCGGGATCTGGATCACCCGCTGCTCCACATTCGACTGACGATCCCAATACTCGGAGACAGATCATGTTCAAGCTTTCAGACAACGGTTGGTGGGAGCGCTATATCGCGGAGCTCAACGCCGACACCCATTGGACCAAGGCCGCCAAATATTTCAGCGGGCAGATCCAGTTCAATCACGACAAGGGCCATTCGACGTTGGCCGTCGTGGCCGGCCGCGCGGTCGCGGCATTTCCCGATGGAATTCCGCTGGGTGCGGAGATCGAGGTCGGCGGGCCCGACGAGGAATGGCAACGCGTGCTCGACGGCAAGATCGATTGGTTCGAGGCGCTTTCGCCCGGTCTGGGTCGCCTTGCGCTGTCAGGCAACACGGTGGCCGCCTGGCGCTACGTCGACGTCATGGCTCGGGCGTTTGACGCGATGAAGCGAGTCGGCAAGCCCGAGTCGCTTGACGCGGCCTCGTATTCGCCAGCAGGGAAGTCGTCTGGCAAGGAGATCAACGGTCACTACGTCGTCGTCGACGGGATCCGTGTCTATTACGAAGAGGCGGGCGAAGGCAATCCGATCATCTGTTTCCATGCGGCAGCGCAGGACACCCTGATGTACCGGCATGTGCTCGAAGGCCTGTCCGACAACTATCGCGTCATCGCCGTCGATGCGCCGGGTCACTCGAAGTCGGAACTGCCGGCGGATGGCCCATTTCAAAGCCTGACGCGTCATGCTGAATTCAACGAAAAGATGATGGACAAACTCGGGCTCGTGAAGCCCGCCATCATCGGTTGCTCCATGGGCGGAAATCTCGTGCTGGAACTTGGCGCGCGCCGACCCGATGCATACAGCGCGATCGTGTCGGCCGAGGGCGCGGACTACACACCGACGGTTTCAGAGTTCTTCCTCGACATGCTGCTGATGAACGGCACCGAGATCATCGGCGCCTGGTCTCGGTCCATGACCGGTTATCGCACGCCGCCTGACCGGGCACGCGATGTGGTGTGGCAGATCTCCCGCACCACGCCGGAAGTGATGCGCGGCGACTTGACCGGCTACGGCAATTTCGACAAGCGAGACCAGGTGGGAAAGATCAAGGCGCCCGTCCTGCTGCTGCGTGGTGACGCCGATTGGCTCGTTTATCAAAGCAAGGTTGAAGAGACCGCATCTCGCATCCCTGGCAGCGAAATCGCGGTGCTGGCGGGCACCGGGCATTACCCGATGACCGAGAACCCGCTCGAATTCTGCGAGACGGTACGGGCCTTCCTTGAGAAGGCCGGCGTGGGCAAGGCTCCGCGCTAGAGAAATCGTCGATGTGGCGCCGAACCTATTTCGGCAGGTTTGCCCTCGGCCGGGATCCCGACGAGCAAGGGCAATTGGGATTTACAAACGGAGAGTTTCCATGGCACAAGGCACTCACAAAGAGATCAACGGCACGACTTTATGGGTCGATGACACAGGAGAGAGCGATCTTCCCGTCGTCCTCTGCCTGCACTCCTGCTTCCTGGACGGCACCATGTTCGACGGCCTGGTCAAGGCCGCCAAAGGCAAGTTCAGGGTGATCCGTCCCGATTTCCGCGGACAAGGCAAGAGCGCGATCGAGGACGTTGACATCATCAGCATGGACCAATGCGCGGACGACATGCAGGCGCTCATCGATGCGATGGGCATCAGGTCGATCAACGTGATGGCCCAGTCGATGGGAGGGGACGTTGCATTCCGTCTGATCGCGCGACGCCAGGAGTTGTTCCGTTCGCTGGTCGTCGCCGGCTCATCGGCCTGCGGCGAACCGCCCGAACAGGGTGCTCTCTTCGCGCAGTGGGTGGTCGATGCCGGCAACCAAGGCTTCACAGGCGAGATCCTGGAGATGACGATGCGGGTGATGTTCGGCGAGACCACCCGCCAGAACCCCGCCAAGAAGGAGATGGTGGCGTACTGGCGCGATCGGATCGCCGCCCTGCCGAAGTCGCTGCGTCCTGCGATGAAGGGCGTCATGCATCGCGAGAGCTCGGTCGAATTGCTGCCCTCGATAAAGATCCCGGTGCTGATCATCAACGGCGAAGAAGACATGCCCCGTCCGCCGGCGTGGTCGGACCAGATGAAGGCGGAGCTGCCCAACGCGAAGCTGATCCGATTGAAGAAGATCGGCCACAGTCCCACCTTGGAAGCCCCGGAGCTTGTGCTYCCCGAGATCGTGGGCTTCTTCTCCGATCCGAGCGTCTGAGGCTGCGCTGGCTCTGGCGCGCGAGGCCGGGGATGGAAGGGCGTCGAGCCCTGCTTTGCTACCAACTGGAGCATATCGATGCTGACAAATGAAGCGCAGGCTTTCGTGAAGAAATGGAGCGAGAGCTTGCTGGACTTGGGACCTGTCCTGACGGGCGAGAACAAGACGGTATCTCTGGACGAAATCCGGGCGCTCTACAACAGGATGCTGGCGCAGAACCCTGCACCGGCGGGCATCACGTTCGAGCATGTCGTCATTGGCGGGATACCGGGTCAGGTGGCGATCCCCGACGTTCTCAAGACCGACGCCATCGTTGTCTATATCCACGGGGGCGCGTACATCGTGGGCGGGCCGGACGGCTACCACGGCATCAGTGGCAATCTTGCGAAGATGTTGGGCGCCAAGGTGTTCCTGCCGGACTATCGGCTCGCGCCCGAGCATCCATTTCCGACTGCCATCGACGATACCCTGCGGTTCTACAAAGGCTTGCTCGATGCAGGGCACCCAGCCAGCAGGATCGTCTTTGCCGGCGAGTCTGCTGGTGGCGCAATGACCGTGACCGCGATGGTGGCTGCCCGCAACGCCGGCGTACCACTGCCGGCTGGAGGGGTGGCCATTTCGCCTTGGGCCAACCTGGAGCACACGGGCATCTCGATGACCAATCGGGAAACGATCGACCCTTTGAACAGCAAAGCCGGTCTTGTCTTCCTGGCGAGGGTGTTCCTGCAAGGCGCTTTGCCAAATCATCCGATGGCATCGCCGGTCTTCGCCGACGTAACCGGTCTGCCGCCCATCATGGTCCAGATGGGCGAAGCAGAACTGATGCTCACGGACGGCATGCGCCTCGCGGCGCACCTTGCCGAAAATCGTGTCAGGATGACTCTCGAAGTCTGGCCCCATATGTTCCACGCGTGGCACTTCGTTGGGACTTTGCAGCCCGAGGCACAACAGGCCATGGAGAGCGCCGCATTGTTTTTGGAACAGTGTCTGCGCAAAGCGAACTCGTCGGCTGGCTGAGTTCCATGGGCAGCGAGATGCACGGCCTGATCTACGGCGTCATCCTGCTGATCGTGGTGCTCACGATGCCGCGTGGCCTGGTCAGCAAGTTCGGCGATTCAATCAAGAACTTGCTGGATCGCTTGCCAGGCACGGCTGCTGACGATGCTGTTCCGGCCGTTCCCCAGCGGGATGCGTCCCGGTTCTCGGCTGGCCAAGTGATCCTGAAGGCCGAGCATCTGAAGAAGAACTTCGGCGGCCTCAAGGCGACTGACGACGTCTCGCTCGAACTGCATCGAGGAAGCTGGCCGACCGCGGCTACGTGCTCGAGAACGGGTAGTTTGCATTGTCGGGAACCGGCGCGGAGTTGCTCGCAGGTCCGCACGTGCGTAAAGCCTGCTTGGGGCACTGATGCCAAATGGTCACACCCCCTCTGACCGAGCGCACCTTTGCGCGCAGTCCACCGATACCTACGATTCATACACGGCTTGAGTCGATCGAAGCAAGCCAGTTGCCGTTCCACTCTCTTCAAACCAGGACTACACGATGACCACCATCACGACCGTTGCAAAGCCGGACGAACTCGCTATCCCTTACGCGCTGCCTCAAGTGCCCTTCATGTCGCCGGACCTGGTCCATCTCAATGTGATGGACAAATGGCTGGAGGACGACAACCTGTGGGTGCCGGTCACCAAGACCGTTTCGTTCAAGCCGCTGCTGCTTTGCACCAGCGGAGGCTATTACGTCAACCTGCTGCGCGTGCGCAAGGCCGGCGTGCTCTCGCGTCATCGTCACACTGGCGCGGTGCACGCGATCGTCCTGAAAGGCCGATGGTTGTACCTGGAGCACGACTGGGTCGCCGAGGAAGGCTCCTATGCGCACGAGCCTGCTGGCGAGACGCACACGCTAGTCGTCCCCGAAGGCGTGGATGAGATGATCACGTGGTTCCACGTCATGGGGGGCTACACATACGTCGACCCACAGGGTGTGGCGGTCGGCTACGAAGACGTGTTCACGAAGCTTGAAGCCGCCCAGAAGCACTACAAGGAACTCGGTCTGCCGGAGGACTATATCAAGCAATTCATCCGCTGAACTGGCGGGGCAAGGTGTTGCCGAAGTAACTGCGAGGCGCCTTCTTCATTGCGGCGCTGCAGCCAGAAGCTTGAGACGTCGATGGACTCCTACACACAGCTGTTGGCCTTCGTCTGGGTGATCGAAAGCGGCAACTTCTCGGCTGCCGCGCGCGGGCATGACTTGAGCCCTTCGACAATCAGCAAGCTCATCACCGCCCTCGAAAGGCGTTTGGCTGTTCGCCTGTTTGTACGTGGTGCCCAAACATTGACGCTGACCGAAGAAGGCGTCGCCTTCGAGGGCTGCGCCCGTGCAGTCACCGAAGCGATGGCTGCTGCGGATTCCCTGGCCGAGGCGCTTCCGCGGCGAGTTTCAGGTGTGCTTCGCATTCACACCATGACGACGTTTGCCAAGCATCAAATCCTGCCTTGGCTACCCGAGTTCCTCGTTGCGAACCCCGATCTGGCCGTCGAGATCGAGGTCGGCGCGCAGTTCGTGGATCGCTTCGATCAAGGTGTGGACGTTGCCATTCACAGCGGGGTCTTGCCGGATTCCTCGCGCGTCGCGCGCCGGATCGGCGAGTCGGAATGGCTCGTTTGCGCCTCGCCGGCTTACCTGCTCAAGCATGGCGAGCCAAAGATGCCTGAAGACCTGTTGCAGCACAGGTGCTTCAACTTCAGTTTCGCCAGTCCCTGGARCAGCTGGTCGTTTCGGCGGGCCGACGAGATGGTCACGGTGCCTGTGCAATGCAGGGCTTCGTTCACCCAGGGCGACCTGCTTCGGGACCTGGCCCTCGCCGGCGAGGGCGTCGTGCGCCTGGCGGACTTTCACATCGGCGCAGACATTGCGGCCGGCGCGCTGGTTCCACTGCTGCAGGCGTTCCGCCTCAAGCTTCGCGAACCGGTGTATCTGATCCATGCGCACCGCGAACACGTCAGTCCGAGGGTCAGGGCCTTTCAGACATTCATTGAAGCGCGCATCGCGCGGCAAGGCTGGGCCGCGTGAGTACCTGGGGCCCTCTACCGTCGGGCTGAGAGTGGCTGCCGCTCGGAAGCAGTGGCGGGAGACTTCTTGCCGGAAACCGTCGGGCGAGGCTTTTCGGCTCGCGAAGGTGGCCTCGTGCACACGGTGGTGGGCAGCGCAGCCCACGTGAGCGACATCAGCGTCGCCGGCGCACTGCTGTATGGGGAAGAGCAGGCGGCCTTCGGCGATGCCGGCTACGAAGGCGCGCACAAGCGTGGCGAAGCCCAGGGGCTGACCTGGTCCTGCCGACCGGATGCTGCGGATCGGTCAGGCTGCGCAGCGGTTTGGCATCAGCAAGATAAATCGAGCGAGTGCGGACCGATCGCCCATCTGTTGCCCCTCGATTGCTGCGCTTCGACCCGTGCTCGACGAGGGGCGCGCCGCGCATCCTTATTTGGGAGATTTCCTAGGCAGGCGGCGCGGTGTTGCCGCTGCGCCTCTCCCCACGGGTCCCTCTGGTTCGCGCAACGCGGCCGATGCCGAGGCATGGCTCTCTCGTAGCAGTGTGATCTCGCGTTCTGACTGCACTTGGAGACGCTGAAGCTGTGAGGCGAGGTCGGTTGCCCGCAGATCTGCTCCAGCGGCGCGCTCGCGCAGCGTCGCCAATTCGACCTGAGCCGCTTGGTGCTGTAACGACCAAGCCGCTGCCGCGTCGCTGTGCGCGTTCTTCTCGTGCTGTAGCGCCTGCTGCGCACCGACCAGAGCCGCGCGAGCCGTCTCGGCATCGGCAGCGTGGGCCTTTTGCACCTTCGCGAGTTCGGCGGTGACCTGGCGCGTGGCCATCCGCTCGCGATCGACCTCAGAGAGGAGGCGGCGTTCCTGAGCGAGGTGTCGCTCCTGGGCTTCCTCGGCTGCGCGCTGCTTGTCGCGCAGTTCCATGGCTGACTTTTCGCGCAGCGCCTCCTTGCTGGCCACCGCCTCGTCTAGAGCCTTGCGCAAGCGTCGCACTTCGGCTTCAGCGTCGCTCAGCAGGCGAGCCGATTCCTGTTGCTGCGTGTGCATTTGCGCCTCCATGGCCCTGACCGCCTGGCGCGAGGACGCGAGGGCCTCGTCGAGCGCAACGCGGGCATGCTCGAAGGAGSCCTCGCGCTGCTGGAGGTGTGCTTCCTTCTGGGCCAGGGCGCTGCGCTGAAGCTCGAGCTCGCGGCGGGCCGCTTCGGTCTTCTGGACCTGCACCTGGTCGGCTTCGCGGCGCGCGGCGTCCCAGAACTGCTTGGCGGCCTGGACGATGGCCAAGGGGAGCTGGTGCGCCTCGCCGTCGGCGAGGTTGGCGCCATGGCCGTCCAGGCGTTTGCCGAGCGTGGCGAACCAGCGCTCGAGCATTGGGCTCACGGTGTTGGGCGATCCGCTGCCGATCCTCTGGCGCACGCGCTCGATCGTTGGGCGCAAGCCTTCATTCAGCAGCACGTCGGCGGCTTGCCAGACCTGGGCTTCCTGGACTCCGCGGCCGCTTCGGATCGGGTGATTGAGGTCGCTCGAGCTTTTCGGATCCATGCCGGCTTTCCTTGCTGTCTTTAACTTGCGATAATAAATGATTATCGCAATCTATCTATGTTTTACGTAGCACATCATACATAATACGTATGCAAAAGCACAGAAATACAAGCATGCTCGGACTGGGCTTGTGGCTCGTTCGTCGTTTGGAAGGTCTTCGAGGTCGCCCATGAATCCTGCTGAAAAAATGCCATCGTCCAAGGCGTTGATCCCGCTCAAGCGCAGCCACGCGCTGCTCGATCCCGGCCAGCTCTCCGACATGGCCGAGGAAGCCGCGCACGACCTCATGGCCGAGGGCGAATCGGACAACACGCGGCTCGCGTATCGCGCCGCCATGCGCTACTGGGCGGCCTGGTTCGGCGCGCGCTACGGCCGCCAGATGGCGCTGCCGGTTCCGGTGCCGGTCGTGGTCCAGTTCATCGTCGACCACGCCGAGCGCTCGACCAAGGCGGGACTGGAACACCAGTTGCCGCCCGCGATCGACGAGGCCCTGGTCGAGGCCGGGTTCAAGGGCAAGCTGGGTGCGCCGGCCTTGAACACCCTGATGCACCGGATCTCGGTCCTTTCGATGGCCCACCATCTGGCCAAGCAGCCCAATCCGTGCGTGGAYGCCGCGGTGAAGGCGCTGCTGAGCAAGACAAGAAAAGCCTACGCGAAGCGCAACGCCCTGCCCCACAAGCAGCGCGCGCTGACCAAGGAGCCGCTGGAGGCGGTTCTGGAGACCTGCGAYGACTCGCTCAAGGGGAAGCGKGAYCGCGCCCTGCTGCTSTTCGCCTGGGCYTCGGGCGGGCGCCGGCGYTCGGAGGTTTCCGAAGCCGTCTACGAGAACCTGCGGCGGGTCGATGSGGGGAACTTTCTCTACACGCTGGCCAGCTCCAAGACGAACCACAACGGGAAGGTGCGGCCCGAGGATGTGAAGCCTGTCGTCGGATCGGCGGCCGAAGCGCTGGAGGCCTGGCTCAAGGCCAGCGGCATCACCTCGGGGCCCCTCTTCCGGCGCATCCTCAAGAACGGGAAGCTCGGCACCGACGGGCTCTCGGGGACGGCGGTTCGGGACATCGTGAAGGCGCGGTGTGCGCTGGCCGGCGTGGGAGATGATTTCTCGGCGCACTCGCTGCGGTCGGGGTTCGTCACAGAAGCCGGAAGGCAGAACATGCCCTTGCAACAAACGATGGCCATGACCGGCCACCGCAGTGCGGATGTCGTGACGGGCTACTTCCGGGCCGGCGCCGCGCAAACGAGTGCTGTCGCTCGAATGATGGATTCAGGAAAGCGGGGCCCGGACGAGATCTARTAGGCTATTGGCTACATCGCTCTAAAAGYGAAGATTTAGTCATGAAGCAATGGGATCGGRAGGAAAAGATGGACGAGAYGGAGACCCTCGAGTACCAGGGATGGAAGTTCTTGTGCGKCGGCGAGCAGCTGCCMTCAGGATCTTTCCAGGCGACTGTTCGCTACAAGGCACCGCCCAGCGACGACATTCGTACCYTCGTTCTCGACCCTGAGAAATTCGACACTGCGCAGCAGGCGCTCGAACGCTCAAAAGAGCTTGCGAWGAAGTGGGCCAACGAGCGAGGTGGCGACGGGCGCGGAGACGCTTGAGGGGCGCGAGCTTCGCGCATCGCGCCAAGGCCGCGCGTCGCACGCATCCGTGGCTTCGATCCATCGAAGGTCGTGCCGTAGGAGCCCGGCTACTCAAGTGCAAGCTCCTTTGCAGCAGTGCGGCAATCTTCGAAGCCCCACCCTCGGTGGACCGGCTTCCGGTGCAAGGAGGTTCCTCATGAGCAATCCCTGGACGAAGAAGAATCCGCTGATGAGCATGTGGCTCAGCGCGGCGAACAAGACGATGGGCGCGGCGCGTGGCCAGGCCACGCGGGCTGCGAAGCGCGAGGTCGGAGCGGCGCAGGCGGCCGCGACGCAGCACATCGTCGATTTCTGGAGTGGCAAGACGGCCAGGACAGCGTCAAAGCGCAAGACGCGGCGCTGATGGCGCGACGACCAAAGGTAGGCGGATGGCGAGGGTACTCGCGCGCGGCATGGAAGCGCTTGCGAGTACCTCGTGGCAGGCCGGCACGCGCGCGATTGACCGCGCGGTCCGGCCGGCGCTGGAGAAGCGGCGCCCCCCGGTCGGCGCCGGTCAGTGGATCCCCGGCGTCGCGATGGGCGCGACGGGGCTGCGACGCTTTAGGCGCTAACCGCCCGCCGGACATCAAGTTCGCTGAACGCCTGCCGTTGATGGTGATGCTCCACGGTTGCGGCCAGGATGCGAAGGCCTTCGCCACCAGCACGGGCATGAACCGGATCGCGGCCCGCGAGCGCTTCCTCGTGCTCTACCCCGAGCAGGATCGGGCCTATTCCCAGGGATGCTGGAACTGGTTCGACACCGCCTCAGGTCGGGCCTATGGTGAGGCCGCCCTGATCATGAAGGCGATCGACCAGGTCTGCCTGATGTACGCCGTGGACGCTCGCAGCGCGGCACCCGGAGCGATTCGCGGCCGTCGTGATGCATTCGGGCATTCCACCGGGCACCGCCAGCTCGGCCCTCTCGGCGCTCGGCGCCATGCACGGCCATCGCTCGACCAAGCCGATGGCGGTCATCCCGGGAGGCATGGCCACTGCCTGGCCACCGCTCATGGTGATCCATGGCACACGCGACACGGTGGTCGCCGCGTCGAACGGTCGTGCCGCGGCTCAGGCATGGGCGGATGCGTCAGGCGCCTCCACCACCGCCCGGCGCAGTGTGCAACGGGGCCAGCGCTACGGCACACAGGTCACCGACTTCAAGCGCCGAGGCCGAACGGTCTCGACGCTGGTGGAGATCGACCGCCTTGGGCACGCCTGGAGTGGCGGCGCGGCCAGGCAAGCGCACAGCGACATCCGCGGACCGGACGCGTCGCGGATGGCATGGGCCTTCGCTGCCCGCCAGTTCCGCGCCTGATCCGGCGCGACTGCCGACCCTGGCAGTTCGGTCACCGATCGTGGGCCGATTCCGCGCGCACGATCTGGTGCAGAACCGCACTCGGGTCGGTGTCCTCGGTCAGGCTCCGGACCTCCCGCTGGGCCTCGCCCTCCACCCCGAGCTTCGTCGCCACCTGCGTGACGAGACGCAGGAGGGCTGTCATCTCGCGTTCGTTGAGCAGGTTGATCTGCAGATCGAGGTGGTGGCGGCGTTCGTTCTCCTCCGCCGCCATGTTCTGGCTGATGAGGATCAGGATGGACAGGAAGATCGCCTCCAGCGAGACGATGAACAGCAGGAAGGTGAAGGGGTACGGATCGAACTTCACCAGGGACTCGTTGAGTGCGATCCATACCGCGAACACCGCGAGGTTGATCCCACTCTTGTCCAAGACAGAAGGCGTTGAGCCATCCCGATGCGTGGGGTAAAAAGTTGTCGCCAAACGAACTTCCACCCCACTCACGAGAGGCCCAACGTGAAAGCATCATGCAGCATGTTCAGTCAGATCCTCAAGCTGATTC
>NZ_JBFUIU010000170.1:0-13781 GCF_056401695.1 Variovorax sp. P4_D9 | reverse complement strand
CGCTCCATGTGCACCGTGTCGGGCGCCAGCGCGAGCATCAGCGCGGTCTCGGAATGGCCGGCATGCATCGACAGGCGCTTTTCCTGCTCGCTGATCTGCTTGCTGGAAGCGTTCGGCAGCCGCGACACGCCGTGTGGCACGACCACGAAGTCGCCGTGCCGCAGGCGCAACTCGCGCGACGCCATCTCGAGCACCTGGGGCTGGCCGCCATGCCCGTTGGCGAACAGCAGCTTGCGGAAGCCCGATCGATAGACCGACTCGCCGATCTCGATCACGGTCGAGAGCAGCGTGGTGCCGGTCAGCGTCATCGTGCCCGGGAAGTGCAGGTGCTCTTCCGACTTGCCGTAGGTGACGGTCGGCAGCGCGAAGGCCCGCACCTCGGGCGGCAGGCGCTCAAGCGCCTTGCCCATCACGCCGGAGGCGATCACGCTGTCGACCGAGCAGGGCAGGTGCGGGCCATGCTGCTCGATGGCGCCGCAGGGCAGCACGATGACGGTGTTCTCTCGATCAGGCAGCGCATCGATCTCGGTCCAGCTCAGGTAGGGCAGGAAGCGGTGGGGCGGGATGTAGCCGTGGAGCATGGGAGTCCTGTGACGGAAGGGGTCAGGCGAAGCGGGCCATGGCCTGGCCGACGCGCTGCATGAAGCGTTTCAGCTGCGGCTCGGTGGCCACGTTCATGTGGTAGTGGGCGTGGTAGTCGACTCGCGCCTGCCCGCCCGTGAGGCGCGGCATGTAGCGGGTGACGATCTTGCGCGGCGGGTCGCCCATGTACCAGGCGAGCCAGCGCGGGCGGCCGTAGGTCACGACGGCCGAGATGCGCTTGATGTTCGTGAGCATCGGCTTGACCTTCTTCGGGTCGCTGAGGTCGAAGGCGACGCCGGGCATGAAGATCCGGTCGAAGTAGCCCTTGAGCATCGCCGGCAGGCCGAAGCACCAGGTCGGAAAGCAGAACACGATGCCTTCGGCCCATTGCAGGCGCTCGACGTGACGCTTCAGCGGCAGCTGGTTGCTCGGCACCTCGTGGTAGCCCAGGCGCTCCTCGCGCGACAGCACCGGGTCGAAGCCCTCGGCATAGAGGTCGCAGTCGTCGACCTCGTGGCCGGCGGCGCGCAGCTTGCGCAGCACCTCCTGGTGCAGCGCCGCGTGGAAGCTGGTTTCGACCGGGTGGCAGTAGACGACGAGCACGCGCATGGTTTGTTTGACCGCTTAATCAGAGCAAGTGGTCAGGTTACGCAAGCGACGTGCCAGCGCCTCCGCACCAAAAGCGGGCAAAGTGGGTTTGCTCCCGTGGCGGGGAAGCTAGGCCTTGATGCCGCAGCCGCCGAGCACGAACGCGACCAGCTCGCGCGCGATCGGCTCGCGGTCGATTGGCGCGTCGGGCGGCAGGCCGAGCATCACGCGCGTCTGCAGCGCGTAGTCGGCATAGCTCTGTGTCATGGCCCAGATGTGCATCAGCAGCAGGCGGGCATCGAGCGGCCGCATCAGGCCGCGCGCGATCCAGCCGTTGATGATGTCGACCTTCTTTTGCGTCCAGAGCCGGGCGTTGGGCCAGTAGCGCTCGAGGTTGCGGCCGCCGTCGAGCACCTCGCGCGTGAAGATACGCGAGATCTCGGGGCTGTCGAAGGCGTGGTCGAGCTTCTTGCGGATGTAGTCGCCAAGCACCGCCGCCGGGGCGCCGGCGTGGTCCTCGAACGAGAACACCACCTTCCAGTCGTGCAGCACTTGCATCAGCAGCTCTTCGTAGAGCTCTTCCTTGCCGGCGATGTAGTAGTGCAACTGGGGCTTGGTCAGCCCGGCGCGGGCCGCGATCGCCTGCGTCGAGGCGCCCTTGAGTCCATGCAGGCTGAATTCGGCGATCGCCGCGCTGCGGATGGCGGCCAGGATGCGCTCGCGCCCGGGCCGGGCGCGCGACAGCGGGCCGGTGGGGGCCGGCATCTGCTGCGCGGCCTGGCGCTCGGAGGAAAGAATCTCGGAAGTCATCTTGTTCGGCGGGACGCCGCTTCGCGATGGTAGCGCTTGCCCGGATCTTGCTGCGCCACCGGGCCCGGCCGGCCGGCCGGCATGACCGCATGCATGCACGGCATCGGGCGTCTGCGCCGGATGGGCCGCGTTCCGGTATCGTCTCGCCCCTCCGCACCAACCTCCCCAAGGAGCTTCGATGTATTTCGCTTCCCGATTCCGCGCCATGGCGGGCGCTGCCGCGCTGCTCGCCGCCGCCGCCGTCGCGCACGCCCAGTCGCTGCCGAATGTCGTGATCCTGGCCACCGGCGGCACCATCGCCGGCGCCGGGGCCTCGGCCGTCAACAGCGCCACCTATTCGGCCGCCAAGGTGCCGGTCGACAAGTTGATCGCGGGCCTGCCCGAACTCTCCAAGGTGGCCAACGTGCGCGGCGAGCAGGTGTTCCAGATCGCCTCCGAAAGCCTCACCAACGACAACCTGCTCACCCTGGGCAAGCGCGTCTCGGCCCTCGCCAAGCAGCCCGACGTCGACGGCATCGTGATCACCCACGGCACCGACACGCTCGAAGAGACCGCCTACTTCCTCACGCTGACGGTGCACACGGCCAAGCCGATCATCGTGGTCGGCTCGATGCGGCCCGGCACCGCGATGTCGGCCGACGGCGCGCTGAACCTGTTCAACGCGGTCAACGTGGCGGCAAGCAAGGACGCCGGCGGCCGCGGCGTGCTGGTCACCATGAACGACGAGATCCAGAGCGGCCGCGACGTCAGCAAGACGGTCAACATCAAGACTGAGGCCTTCAAGAGCCAATGGGGCCCGCTCGGGATGATCGTCGAAGGCCGCAACTACTGGTTCCGGGCGCCGGTGAAGCGCCACACGATGCAGTCCGAGTTCGACATCGAGAGCATCGACGCGTTGCCGCCGGTCGAGATCGCGCTGGGCTATGAAGGCGTGACGTCGGTCGCCATCAACGCGCTGGCCGCGAGCGGCATCAAGGCGCTGGTGCATGCCGGCACCGGCAACGGCTCGGTGGCCGACCGCATCGTGCCGCAGCTGCAGAAGGTGCGCGCCGACGGCATCCTGGTGATCCGCAGCTCGCGGGTGCCGGACGGCTTCGTGATCCGCAACGCCGAGCAGCCCGACGACAAGTATGACTGGGTGGTGGCGCACGACCTGCGGCCGCAGAAGGCGCGCATTCTGGCGATGGTGGCGCTCACTAAGACCAAAGATACGAAGGAACTGCAGCGGATCTTCTGGGAGTATTGAGCCCGCCCGGCCGCTCGTAAAATGGCCGGTTCGCCGCCTAGGGGGCGCTTTGCCCTCCTGCGGCCACCAGGCCAACCATGCTGACTTTCCAACAGATCATTCTCAAGCTCCAAGCCTACTGGGATGCCCAGGGCTGCGCGCTCCTGCAGCCCTACGACATGGAGGTCGGGGCCGGCACCTCGCACACCGCGACCTTCCTGCGCGCCCTCGGCCCCGAGCCTTGGAAGGCGGCCTACGTGCAGCCGAGCCGCCGCCCCAAGGACGGCCGCTACGGCGAGAACCCGAACCGGCTGCAGCACTACTACCAGTACCAGGTGGTGCTGAAGCCGGCGCCGAGCAACATCCTGGAGCTCTACCTGGGTTCGCTCGAGGCGCTCGGCTTCGACTTGAAGAAGAACGACATCCGCTTCGTCGAGGACGACTGGGAGAACCCGACGCTCGGCGCCTGGGGCCTGGGCTGGGAGGTCTGGCTCAACGGCATGGAGGTGACGCAGTTCACCTACTTCCAGCAGGTCGGCGGCATCGACTGCAAGCCGATCACCGGCGAGATCACCTACGGGCTGGAACGCCTCGCCATGTACCTGCAGGGCGTGGACAACGTCTACAACTTGAAGTGGACCGAAGGCCTCAGCTACGGCGAC
The DNA here is from genome assembly GCF_056401695.1 of Variovorax sp. P4_D9. NCBI lineage: Bacteria > Pseudomonadati > Pseudomonadota > Betaproteobacteria > Burkholderiales > Comamonadaceae > Variovorax > Variovorax sp. P4_D9. Next base: position 9,914 of record NZ_JBFUIU010000170.1, on the reverse strand, counting down.
GTCTTCAAGCAGAACGAGGTCGAACAGTCGACCTACAACTTCGAGCACAGCGACGCCGACTTCCTGTTCACCGCCTTCGCCGCCCACGAGAAGCAGGCCAAGGCGCTGATGGAGGCCCAGCTGGCGCTGCCGGCCTACGAGCAGGTGCTCAAGGCGGCCCACAGCTTCAACCTGCTGGACGCGCGCGGCGCGATCAGCGTGACCGAGCGCGCCGCCCACATCGGCCGCATCCGCAACCTTGCGCGCAGCGTTGCGCAGAGCTACTACGAAAGCCGCGAGCGGCTCGGTTTCCCGATGGCGCCGCGCGAGTGGGTTGCCCAGATGACGAAGAAGGCGGCCTGAGCGATATGACGACCCTCCAGAAGAACCTGCTCGTCGAACTGTTCGTCGAGGAACTGCCGCCGAAGGCGCTGAAGAAGCTCGGCGACGCCTTCGCCACGGTGCTGCGCGACCAGCTGGTCGCGCTCGGCCTGGCCGATGCCGGCTCGGTGCTCACTGCCTACGCTTCGCCGCGCCGGCTGGCGGCCCACCTGACCCACGTGCAGGCACAGGCCGCCGACAAGGCGGTCTCGCAGAAGCTGATGCCGGTGACCGTGGGCTTCGATGCCGCGGGCCAGCCGACACCCGCGCTGCTGAAGCGGCTGGCGGCGCTGGGCGCCGACGCCAGCGCGGTGCCGGACCTTCAGCGCGCGATGGACGGCAAGGCCGAAGCGCTGTTCTTCCAGACCGTCGCCAAGGGCGCGACCTTGGCCGAAGGGCTGCAGAAGGCGCTGGCCGAGGCGATCGCCAAGCTGCCGATCCCGAAGGTCATGAGCTACCAGCTCGAGACGAACTGCGAGCTGCCGGGCTGGACCAGCGTGAGCTTCGTGCGGCCGGCGCACGGCCTGGTGGCGCTGTACGGCGACGCCGTCGTGCCGGTGCATGCGCTCGGGCTCACGGCCGGCCGGCAGACCCACGGCCACCGCTTCGAGGCCTCGGTGGATCCGATCGAGCTGCGCGACGCCAACAGCTATGCCGAGCAGATGAGCGAGCAGGGCGCGGTCATCCCGGGATTCGAGGCGCGTCGCCTCGAGATCGCCCGCCAGCTCGCCGAAGCGGCGGAGACTGTCGGAGGCGGCACGCAGGCCATCCTTGACGATGCGCTGCTGGACGAGGTCACGGCGCTGGTCGAGCGGCCGAACGTGCTGGTGTGCGAGTTCGAGCGCGAGTTCCTCGACGTGCCCCAGGAGTGCCTGATCCTCACGATGAAGGCCAACCAGAAGTACTTCCCACTGCTCGACGCCGCCGGCAAGCTGACCAACATGTTCCTGGTGGTCAGCAACATCCGGCCCGACGATGCCAGCGCGGTGATCGGCGGCAACGAGCGCGTGGTGCGGCCGCGGCTGGCCGACGCCAAGTTCTTCTTCGACCAGGACCGCAAGAAGTCGCTGGCCTCGCGGGTCGAGTCGCTGGCCAAGGTGGTCTATCACAACAAGCTCGGTACCCAGGGCGAGCGGGTCGAGCGCGTGATGCGGATCGCGCGCGCGCTGGCCGAGCAGCTCGGCGACGCCACGCTGGCGCGCCAGGCGACGCAGGCCGCCCAGCTGGCCAAGGCCGACCTGGTGACCGACATGGTCGGCGAGTTCCCCGAACTGCAGGGCACCATGGGCCGCTACTACGCGCTGCACGACGGCCTGGAGCACGCGGTGGCCGATGCCATCGAGGACCACTACAAGCCGCGCTTCGCGGGCGACGAGCTGCCGCGTAACCCGGTCGGCATCGTGGTCGCGCTGGCCGACAAGCTCGAGACCCTGGTCGGCATGTTCGCGATCGGCAACCTGCCGACCGGCGACCGCGACCCTTTTGCGCTGCGCCGCCATGCGCTGGGCGTGATCCGCATGCTGATCGAGCGCCGGCTGCCGCTGGAGCTGCGCGCCGTGCTCGGCAGCGCCTTCGCGGCCTTCGGCGTCCACAAGTCCGCAGAGCTCGAGCTGAGTGATCCGACCGATGCGCTAGAAGCCTTCATCTACGACCGCCTCGCCGGCAGCCTGCGCGAGCAGGGCGCCAGCGCGCAGGAGGTCGACGCCGTGCTGGCGCCGCGTCCGCAGCGCCTGGGCGAGGTGCCGCAGCTGCTGGCGGCGGTGCGTGCCTTCGCCGCGCTGCTCGAGGCGCCTGCGCTTGCCGTAGCCAACAAGCGCATCGGCAACATCCTCAAAAAATCGCCCGAGGCCGACGCCCACGTCAGCGAGCTGCTGCTGCATGAGCCGGCCGAGAAGGCGCTGCACGCCGCGATGCGGCAGGTCGTGCCAGTGGCCGACGCGCAGTTCGACAAGGGCGACTACACCGCCTCGCTGCAGACGCTGGCAGCGCTGCGCGGGCCGGTCGATGCCTTCTTCGACGACGTGATGGTGAATGCCGAGCAGGCCGACCTGCGGCTCAACCGGCTCGGGCTCCTGATGCTGCTGCATGCGGCGATGAACCGGGTGGCGCAGCTCGAGCGGCTGGCGACCTGATCGGCACACCATGAAACTCGTCATCCTCGACCGCAACGGCACGCTGAACGTGCACCGCGAGGACTTCGTCAAGAGCGACATCGAGTGGACGCCGCTGCCGGGCGCGCTCGAGGCCGTGGCGCGGCTCAACCATGCGGGCTGGCACGTGGTCATCGCCTCGAACCAGTCGGGCCTTGGGCGCGGGCTGTTCGACGTCGCCTCGCTCAACGCGATGCACGCCAAGATGCACAAGATGCTGGCGGCCGTCGGTGGCCGGGTCGATGCGGTGTTCTATTGCCCGCACAGCCCCGACGAAGGCTGCGACTGTCGCAAGCCCAAGCCCGGCCTGTTCCTGCAGATCGGCGAGCGCTACGGCGTCGACCTGACCCATGTGCCCACCGCGGGCGACAGCCTGCGCGACCTGCAGGCCGGTGCCGCCGCCGGCTGCGAGCCGCACCTGCTGCTGACCGGCATGGGCCAGGCCTTCCGCGGTGTGCCCCTGCCCCCCGAGTACCCGCCCAACACCCGCGTCCACGAGGACCTGGCGGCCTTCGTCGATTTCCTGCTGGAACGCGAAGAGCGCGATACGCTGAAAGTGGCTGTCTGATGGACTTCGTCCGATCCGTGATCCACGCGCTGTGGATGCTCGTCACCGTGGTCCCCTGGGGGATCATCATGTGCGTCAGTTCGCTCTGGAAGCGCGGCATCCCGCTGTACTGGATGGCCGTGACCTGGCTCGGCTGGGCGATCGGTGGCGCCCGCGTGCTGCTGGGCATCCGCACCCGCGTCACCGGCATGGAGAATCTGCCGACCGACAAGCTCGCCGGCTGCGTGCTGCTGGTCAAGCACCAGTCGACCTACGAGACCTTCCTGATGCCCACGCTGATGCCGCACCCGCTGGCTTTCGTGTTCAAGAAGGAGCTGATCTACGTGCCCTTCTTCGGCTGGGCGATGGCGCGGCTCGACATGATCCACATCGACCGCAGCCAGCGCACGCAGGCCTTCAACAAGGTCGTGGCGCAGGGCCGCAAGCTGCTCGAGCAGGGCATCTGGATCATCATGTTCCCCGAGGGCACGCGCATCCCGCGCGGCCAGAAGGGCAACTACAAGAGCGGCGGCACACGGCTCGCCTGCGAAACCGGCGTGCCGGTGGTGCCGATCGCGGTGACCTCGGCCAAGGTCTGGCCGCGCAAGGCCTTCGTCAAGCGCCCGGGCGTGGTCGATGTGTCGATCGGCCCGGCCATCTCGAGCGTGGGCCGCAAGCCCGACGAGCTGATGCGTGAAGTCGAGGCCTGGATCGAGGCCGAGATGCGACGGCTCGATCCCGAGGCCTATGCGCCGAATGCCGCCCCGGCGGCGTCGACAGCAGCCTGAGTCCTGAACCATGCGCGGCCTGCTGCAGTTCACTCTCGACCTGTTCGACGCGAAGACGGTCGAGCCGGATCCGCTGCCGCCCGACGGGCCCCACAAGCCGCCGATCCCGTTGGCCGACGCGCTGAGCCCCGCGAGCTTCACCCATCCGCGCGCCACGCGCGAGGTCAAGCTGGGCGATGCGCGCGTGGCCTACGAGTTCACGCGTGGCAAGCGCCGCACCATCGGCTTCGTGGTCGGCGTCGAGGGCCTGTCGGTGCGGGCGCCGCGCTGGGTGGCGCTGCGCGACGTCGACGCCGCCGTCAAGGAAAAAGGCGACTGGATCCTGCGCAAGCTGACCGAGACGCAGCAGCGCCATGAACGGCTGGAATCGGCGCGCATCGAATGGAAGGACGGCGTCGCTTTCCCGTTCCTGGGCCAGCAGGTGACTTTGCGGCTCGATCCGCACCATGCCTTCGATGGCGTGGGCGGGGTGCTCGACGCCGGCGGGGACGGCAGCGACGCGCCGGTGCTGCGGCTGGCGCTGGCGAAGAACGCGAGCGCGGCGCAGATCCGCGATGCCGCGCAGGCCTGGCTGATGCGCCAGGCGCGGCGCATCTTCGTCGAGCGACTCGACCATTTCGCGCCGCGGCTGGGCGTGGCCTGGCACAAGCTGTCGCTGTCGAACGCCTCGACGCGCTGGGGCAGCGCCAGCGCCGACGGCGCGATCAGGCTGCACTGGCGGCTGGTGCATTTCCGGATGTCGGTGATCGACTACGTGGTCGCCCACGAGCTCAGCCACCTGCGCGTGATGGACCACAGCCCGCGCTTCTGGGAAACGGTCGAGAGCGTGATGCCCGACTACCAGCATATGCGCCGGCAGCTCAAGGACGAGCCGGTGCCGCGCTGGTAGGCGTGATCAGCGCCCCAGCATTTCGTACGATAGAACGCATCGACCTGCTGCTGGGCGGAGCGCATTCTTGCGTTCCTGAGCGTGCAGCTCTGCGGGTCTTCTGTCGCGCCGGCCTCCCCGACCCGTCTCGAAGCATCCTGCACGAACTTGCAAGCCGGGTAGCGGCGGGCGCCGAAGGCTTGCAGGGTGTCGTCGACGATGCCAGGGGCGCCGAGCATCTCCGCCAGGACGATGGCGTCTTCGACTGCCATCGCGCCGCCCTGTCCCATGAACGGCGTCGAGGCATGGGCTGCATCCCCGATCACGCCTTGGTAGGCATCGCCCCCATGCAGTACCTCGCGGCTTGCCGGATGGCCGTCGCGGCCGAGAAGCTGTCGAACCAGCGGTTTTCCCTGTACGAGGTCGCGCTGGCCGTCGGCTACGAGTCAGAGAAATCATTCGCCCGGGCCTTTCAGCGCTGGGCCGGCATGACACCCGCGGCCTATGTCAAGAGCCGTGCGGATGAGCAAGATCAGGCAGAGGATCATTCCCGAGGTTCGGAATCGCGCACTCGAACTCTCGCTGGTCAAGTCCATCGAGGCCGGCAACAACCAGCAGCGCGCCGAAACCGTGGCCAACACGGACGGCGAGCCCCTGCTGAGCTTCGAAGGAAGCAGCAACCCGGACCTCGAACACTAGCGCAACGGGTCCGGAACCTTTCGCAGAAGATCGTTCTCGACATCGCGCTGGCCCGTGCCAGGGTGGAGATCGACCAGGGTTCGTCCGGTCGCTCGTGCATCAGCGCCATGGTCCGGGCGATCCTGTCGTCGGACAGCCCGCGCAGAAGTCCCGTCCCGGCGGTCGACTCCGCTGCAAGATGGGCGCGGAGCAGGTGGACCAGCAGCAGATCCGCCATGCGCGCCACCGAGAGCTGCCATCCCGGGCTTTGGGTGATGGTCTCGTCGACCAGCGATTCCATCATCGATGCCAGCACGGGCGCCACTGCAACCCGTTTCTTCCTCAGGATCAACAGGCTCGGCAGGTCCGACATCACCTGGCCGAGCCCGACGACGGGCATCCACAGGTGCAAGGAGTAGAGCTGGGTCGCCTTGCCGCCTCCTCCATGCGAGAAGACGATCGGATGATCCCAATGCCTTCCGACGCTGTGGGCCGAAATGACCTCGCGAAGCGGTGTCGGCTCGATGGAAGGCGAAGAGAAGATGGTGTGCGCTTCGCCGTGCGGCAGCGCGACGATGTCTCCGGGGCCGATCTGCACGGGTTCGACCGGCCCCGCCTGGATCCAGTAGGGCTCCCCCGTGCACATCCGGATGAGGGGACCCTCCACCCCGGTGGAATGCAAGGCCCAAGGTGGCCCGAGGCGCGGAAAGCGTGAACCTAGCCGACACCGCCCGGTCCGCCTTGTAGACGGACAGGATGTGACTCAGGATGTCTTTCTCGGCGCGCTCCATTCGAAGCTCGGTCGGCGCGCCTTCAGCGCGCGTGCGTCACGCCGCCGTCCACGACCAGCGTCGACCCCATCACGTAGTCGCCGGCCCGCGAAGCCAGGTAGATCGCGGCTGCCGCCATGTCCTCCGGCTCGCCGATGCGGCCGGCCGGAATGCGCGCCTTGACCTCGTCGCCGTGGTCGCGCGCGTCCTTGTTCATGTCGGAGGCGAAGGCGCCCGGCGCGATCGCGCTGACCACGATCCGGTCCTGCGCCAGCCGCAGCGCCATGCGGCGGGTGAGCTGGATCAGGCCGGCCTTGCTGGCCGCGTACGAGTAGGTTTCCTGCGGGTTGACCGAGATGCCGTCGATCGAGGCGATGTTGATGACCTTGGCGAGGTGGTCGGTGGCCGCCTTCTTGAGCATCGGCGTCAGCGCCTGGGTCAGGAAGAAGGGCGTCTTCAGGTTCAGGTCGACCACCTTGTCCCAACCGCTTTCGGGGAACTCGGCATAGGGCGCGCCCCAGGCCGCGCCGGCGTTGTTGACCAGGATGTCGAGCGAGCCCTCGTGCTTCGCGTAGGCCTCGACCAGCGCTTGCGCGCCCTGCACGGTCGAGACGTCGGCGGGCAGCGAGACGCAATGGCCGAAGGCCGACAGATCCTTGGCGGTCTGGTCGCAGGCCGCGGCCTTGCGGGCCGAGATGTAGACGCGGGCGCCCTGGGCCAGGAAGCCCTCGGCGATCATGCGACCGATGCCGCGCGAGCCGCCGGTGATGAGCGCGGTGCGGCCCTCGAGCGAGAAGAGTCGGGTGGTGTCCATGCGGTGTGTCTCCTTGGGTTGCGATGCAGTTGCCGGTCGAAAACGGCTTCCCGGAGCTTAGTGCGCGATTCGGTCGCCCGGCGTCACCTTGGCGCCAGTTCAGGCCGGCAGGGCCAGCGAGCGCAGGCTCGTGAAGCGCCGCTCGGCGCCGCTCAGCGGATCGAGGAAGGCGACTTCCCGCGCCAGCAGTTGCAGCGGATGGTCGAAGTCGTCGCTGCCTTCCGGCCGCAGCGCGGGATAGATCGCATCGTTGCGGATCGGCATGCCGAGGGCCGCGCAGTGCACCCGCAACTGGTGCCGGCGGCCGGTGACCGGCGACAGGCCCAAACGCGCCCAGCCGCCGTGCGCCTCGAGCAGTTCGAAATGCGTCTCGGCGTTGGGCTCGCCGGCGACCTCGGACATACGCATGAAGTGCGTATCGGACGCGAGCCTGCTCCGGCGCATGGCCGGCAGCGCCTGGCCGGGCCGCCAGGGCACGATCGCCTCGTAGCGCTTGTGGATGGCGCGCTCGGCGAACAGCGCGCTGTAGGGGCCGCGGCCAGCCGGCTGCACAGAGAACAGCACCAGGCCCGCGGTCTCACGGTCGATCCGGTGCAGCGGCGCCAGGTGATCGAGGCCGAGCTTGCGCTTGAGCCGAACCAGCAGGCTCTGCTGCACGTACTTGCCGACCGGCGTGACCGGCAGGAAATGGGGCTTGTCGACCACCAGCAGGTGCGCGTCCTGGTGCAGCACCTGTTCGTCGAACGGAATGACGGGCTCCGTGTCGAGCGCGCGGTAGTAGTAGACCCGCAGCCGCGGCTGGTAGGGCCGTGCGCGGGTGACCCGCACGCCATGCTCGTCGACCACGTCGCCCTCTTCGATGCGGGCTTCCCAGGTGGGGCGCGGAATCGCCGCGAAGCGCTGCACCAGGAAATCCTCGATCGTCGGCCAGTCGCCCCCCTCGGGCAGCGCGACGCAGCTCGGGCCGACGCCATCGCGCACGGGCAGCGGCAGGCGGGTCATGTCAGGGCAGGCCCCAGGGTCGCGACGATGTCGTCGAACAGCGGGCGCGCGGCGGGGTCGTCATCGAGACAGCGCAACCGCAGCCCGTCCAGCAAGGCGTGCACCGCGGCATCCGCCGGCTCGCAACGCTCCAACAGCTCTTCGAGCAGGCAGCCGAAGGCGCGGGACTCGACCCGCTGCAGTGCCTCCGACTGGGCGTCATCGTCGCGCGGCAGGAACGAAGCCGCGCCGAAGTCGCCGAGCAGCGCCTCGCCGCGGCCGTTCCAGAGGATGTTGTGGCCGTAGAGATCGCCATGCAGGATGCCGCGCGCATGCAGCCGGGCCACCGCCGAAGCGATGCCGCGCGCCATGCGCTGCGCAGTCTGTGGCGACCAGCGGGCACCGTCGGCGTAGACGTCGCGGGTGCAGGACTGCAGGCTCGGCGGGCCGGCCAGGTTGCGAAAGCCCGGGTCCACCAGCTCGAGCACGAGGCCCGAGCTCGCGTCGGGATGGTTCTCGACCCGTCCCAGCACCGGGATCAGGCCCGGATGCGGCCCGGCCGCGATGCAGGCTGCCATCTCGCTGTGCGGCCAGCCGTCGCTGGTGACTGCGCCTTTGAACAGCTTCACCGCGACCGGCCGGTGGCTGCCACCCGGCGGCCGCCAATCGGCCTGGTGGATCACGCCCGAGGCGCCTTCGCCGAGCTTCTGCTTCAGCGAGAGCTCGCGCCAGTCGATGGCCCGCGTCGGCTGGGCATCGATCGCGTGCGCTTCGGGCGCCTCGTCGAAGGGATTGCCCGCGAAGGCGATCCAGGACAGCCGTGGCAGCGACAGCAGCCAGCCCGGCAACGCCTCGAAGCGATTCGCCGAGATGCGCAGCAGCTCGAGGGCGCGGCAGGCCGCCATCGATTCGGGCAGCGCCTGCAGGCGATTGCCGGCGAGCATGAGCTTCTGCAGCCGCCGGCGCTCGCCGAGTTCGGCCGGCAGGGCGCCGATCTGGTTGTCGGTCAGGATCAGCCAGCGCAGCGCCGGCGGCAAGGCGGCCGCGGGCACATGCGCGATGCGGTTGGCCTTGAAGGCGATCATCTCGAGTCCGCTGCATTGCCCGACGACTTCGGGCAAGGCGGTGAACTGGTTGTCGGAGCAGAAGAGCACGCGCAGCCGATGCAGCCGGGGCAGGTCGTGCGGTAGCGAACTCAGCGCATTGCCCGAGAGGTTCAGCACCTCGAGCGTGTCCGCCAGATCGAAGATCTCGGGCGGAAACTCGCTCAGGCCGCAGCTCAGGTCGAGCCGCTTCGCCCCGGCCAGCTCGCCCGCGCGCAGGCGGACCAGGTCCGTCATGGCGCAAGCCCTGCGCAGCGCGCTCCAGACCTCGCCTTCGGAGCGGCCGGTCGACTCATGAAAAGACGCCGAAGCGGTAGATGCCGTCGGTGCCCAGCCTCCGCTGCACCTGGCCCGAGAACCACAGCAGGTGCAGGTGGGCCACGGTCTCGCCCATCGCGAAGGTCATCTGGTGCAGGTCGAGCGCGCGCTTGAACAGGATCGGCAGGCCCTCGGCGGCGCTGTGCGGCCGTGCGACGCAGGCTTCCAGCAGCTCGGCCAGGCGGTCGCGGTGATGCTCCTGCAACTGCTCGACGCGGCGGTGGATACCGGTGAAGGGCTTGCCGTGCGACGGCAGCCCCAGCGCGTCGACCGGTAGCGACTTGAAGCGTTCGATGCTGTCGAGGAACAGCCGCAGCGCGTTCGCCTCGGGCTCGCCGGCATGCACGCTCACGTTGGTCGAGATGCGGGGCAGCATCATGTCGCCGCCCAGCAGCACGTTGAGCTCCTCGCAATACAGCGCGATGTGCTCGGGCGCATGGCCGTAGCCGCTGATGCAGCGCCAGGCGCGGCCGCCGATCATGACGTCGTCGCCATCGAGCATTCGAACGAAGCTCGCCGGCACCGAAGGCACCATGT
>NZ_JBFUIU010000169.1:0-13840 GCF_056401695.1 Variovorax sp. P4_D9 | reverse complement strand
CCGGACTCCGTGATCACCCCGGGCGTCCTGGTTCATGTGCTCGTGGGAAAGGAGCGCGCCGCATGAACGAGAAAGAAGTCATTGCCCGGCGTGTCGCCAAGGAGCTCAAGGACGGTGATCGGGTCAACCTCGGCATCGGCTTGCCAACCCTGGTCGCGCAGTACCTGGCTCCGTTGATTCACGTCTTCTTCCATTCCGAGAACGGCATCATCGGCATGAGCCCGTTGCCCGGCGAGGGATTCGAGGACATCAATCTCACCGACGCAGGGGGACGCCCCGTCGGCGCCTTGCCCGGTGCGTGCGCCTTCGACTCCGCTTTTTCCTTCGGAATGATACGGGGCGGTCACCTTGACGTCACCGTGCTCGGAGGTCTCGAGGTCGATGAACTTGGCCGGTTGGCGAATTGGATGGTGCCCGGTTCGATGATTCCCGGCATGGGCGGAGCGATGGATCTGGTGACGGGCGCCCGGCGGGTCATCGTAGCGATGACGCACCGTTCCAAGACCGGTTCCAAGATCGTTCCGCGTTGCACCCTTCCAATCACTTCGGTGCGCCGCGTCGAGTTGGTCGTCACAGAACTCGCGGTGATCCGGCCGACCGAGAACGGCCCCGTTCTGCAAGAGACCGCCCCCGGGGTGTCAGTCCGAGAGGTGATCGAAGCGACCGATGCGAGCCTGATCCTTGGACCAGGTCTAGCGGCATGCGAGTGAGCACCGTACCGAGCGATGCGGTCATGAGCATCCGTCCCCTCGACACCCGAACGTTGTGGCTACTCGGAACATGCGCGTTCGCGAGCATGGCATCGATGCGGATCTGCGATGCAATGCTTCCGTCGTTGGCAGCGGAGTTCTCGACAACGACGGGCCAGGCGGCGCGGACGATCTCCGGCTTCGCGTTGGCCTACGGGGTTCTTCAGTTGTTCTATGGGCCGCTCGGGGATCGTTACGGCAAAGTGCGCGTCATCGGTTTTGCGACGCTAGCGTGCACGTTCGGAAGCGCGGCGGCGGCGTTTTCGCCCACGTTGGACTGGCTGGTTGTCAGTCGCATTCTGTCCGGCGTAGCGGCGGCTGGAATCATTCCGCTGACCATGGCGTGGATCGGAGACAGCGTTGCCTACGAAGGTCGCCAGGAAGTGTTGGCCAAACTGCTCGGCGCGACGGTGTTCGGAATGATCTGCGGCCAGTGGCTTGGCGGCCTTGTCGCTGAGACGTTGAGTTGGAGAGCGGCGTTCGTCATGCTCGCGGTCATTTTCCTGATCAGCGGAGCGATGCTTGCCAAGCGCGCTCGCGGCATGGCGTCACCGTCGCCGGGAGACATGGGAAGCGTGCCTCGCCGGGTTCTGGATGTGCTTGCTCAGCCATGGGCGAGGACGGTATTGCTCGTCACTTGCATCGAAGGGGCGTTGGCGTTCAGCGCGCTTGCCTTCATTCCCTCCCACCTGCACGCTACGTTCGACCTGTCGATGCCAACGGCAGGGGCCGTCGTCGCGCTCTACGGCGTCGGGGGCCTTCTATACAGCCGAAGCGCACGAGTGCTGCTGCGGCGATTCGGCGAAACCGGTCTGGCAACCACTGGCGGTGTCTGCCTGGGCATCGCGTTCGCGACGATCGCGTCGGCACCATCGTGGCAGTGGACGCTTCCCGCCTGCACGCTTGGCGGGTTCGGCTTCTACGCCTTGCACAACACCCTGCAGACCCATGCGACCCAGATGGCCCCGGCCGTGCGCGGTACGGCCGTTTCACTGTTTGCATGCGTGCTGTTCTTTGGGCAGTCCCTGGGGGTCCTGCTTGCCGCGTGGGTGGTGGACACGTTCTCGTCAACCATGGTCTTTGCATCTTCGGCCATCGGCCTCCTGCTGCTCGGGGGGGCGTTCGCGTCCTTGATCCGGCAGCGCAACCGCCAACTGCGGGGGGCCTGATTCATGTCCGATCGCCAAGCAAGTCCAGCCGCCGTGCAGGCGACCTTGATCGGGGCGATGGCGATCTGGGGTCTGAACGTGGCCGCAGTGAAGGTCCTGACGGGGGTCTTCGATCCGACCACAGTGGCCGCGCTACGAATGCTCGTGGCATGCGCCGCTTTGAGCCTGATCGTGCTGTGGAAGCGCTGCGGGCTCCCCATGTTGTCCTGGCGGCAGAGCGTGGCGATCGTGGTCTGCGCGATCTTGATGGTGTATCTCAATCAGATACTTTTTGCGGAAGGCTTGCTGCGGTCCACTGCCACCAATGGCGCGCTCATCATGGCTTTGAGCCCGCTGGTATCCGCACTGCTCGCAGCGGTCGCCTTCCGAGAACGTCTGACAGTGATGCGCCTGGTGGGTGTCCTTCTGGGATTCGCGGGCGTAGCGGCGGTGGTGTTGAGCCATCCGGGAGCCGGTCTTTCGAGCGCAGGCGCGGGAGACTTGATGTTGGTGGCCGCCGTGGTCAGCTTTGCCGCCGGTGGCGCCATCGTCCAGCGCCTGACGACGCAGCTCCACCCTTTGACTATCAGCTGGGCGATCTATGTGATCGGCTCGTTCCTTCTGGCGGTCCACGCCACCCTCGAGTCGCCCGCGATTGGATTCGATGGGCTCTTTCCAGGCTGGCGCCCTTGGGCGTTCATCCTGTTCTCAGGTGTCATGGCGACCGCGTTGTCCAACCTCGTCTGGAACCGCGCGATCGCGCGTATCGGCGTAGCACGCACCGCCGTCTTCCTGTATTGGGTTCCGATCTTCGGCGTCGGTTTCGCAGCCATGTTGCTTGGCGAGCGACTGAACCTCTGGCATCTCTTCGGTTTTCTTGYCGTGATGGGCGGCACCTACCTGGGTACTCGGCAACCCGCGACCGTCCCGGTCGTCGCCCCCTAACTGACAGGCTTTCGTATGACCACCAATGACCCACTTCTTTTCCTGCCACTTCAGCTCCGCGAGCTCGTTCTGAACAATCGAATCGTCATCTCGCCCATGTGCCAGCATGCGGCCGAATCCGGACGCGCGACGCCGTGGCACATGGTCCACCTTGGGAAATTTGCCCTTGGCGGTGCTGGGCTGATTCTCACCGAAAGTACCGCCGTCGATCCTCGAGGCCGCATCGGTACGGCGGATCTGGGCCTTTGGGAAGACAGCCAGATCGAACCGTTGAAGCAGGTGGTTGATTTTGTCCATTCCAACGGTGGCGCAATCGGCGTGCAGTTGGCTCATGCGGGACGCAAGTCGGGTAGTCAGCCGCTGTGGGAAGGGGGCGCGGCGCTGTCCGAACATCGCCTCGCATCGGATCCACAGCCCTGGCAACGCCTCGGGCCAAGTGCGTTACCTGCTGGACCCGGATGGTCGGCGCCGGTTGCGTTGGACGCCGACGGCATCGCAGACGTGGTGCAGTCCTTCGTCGACGCCACATTGCGCGCCGAACAGGCCGGCTTCGATGTGGTGGAGCTCCATTTCGGCCATGGCTATCTGGTCGCAAGCTTCCTGTCGCCCAACTCAAACCACCGCGATGACGAATGGGGTGGCAGCCTCGAAGGACGAATGCACCTGGCCCTCGAAATCGCGCGCAAGGTTCGCGCAGCCTGGCCAGAAGGCAAGCCTCTCTTCTGCCGGCTGTCGGCGGTAGACGGCAGCGTGGACGGATGGAGCCTTGAGGATTCAATCGTCCTGTCGCGCGAACTCGCACGCTGCGGCGTCGACGTCATTGACTGCTCTTCCGGTGGACTCACCGAAGAAACTCGCGCGTTGCCGGTGCCGCGGGGACTTGGTTTTCAGGTGCCGTTTTCAGAGCGGATTCGTCGAGAGGCGGAGATCAGGACGCAAGCCGTCGGGATGATCGTCGATGCGCGTCAGGCTGAAGCGGTGCTTGCCGACGGAAAGGCCGATTTGATCGCGCTGGGTCGCGAAGCTCTCTTCGATCCCTACTGGCCGCATCACGCCGCCCTTACCTTGGGGGTCGACCCCGCATACAAGCGCTGGCCGTTGCGGCACGGCGTCTGGCTTGCCAAACGCGCTCCGGGCCTCGCACGTGCCCGCGCGCAGGCTGCAGCCGAGCTCATTGAACCCACCGCCAACCAGGAGTAACCGATATGAACGTAAGAATGGGCCTGATCCGCAAAAAGTCCGATTGGTCTACGGAAAAATTCAGCGAATAYTGGCGCGGCCACCACGGAGACCTTGCGAAGAGAGCGCCAGGTTTGCGAGGGTACTGGCAGAACCCGGTGATCGAGCGCTTGCAACGCGGCATCGATTTCCCGCGCGGTCCGTGGGACTTCGACGGCTTCTCGCAACTGTGGTTCGATGGCGTCGGCGAAGCGGACCATGCATTCAACGACAGCGAGCTCGCTGCGGACCTCATCGCGGACGAGAGCCACTTCCTTGGCGGTCTGTACATTGTCACCGCTGAGCAGCGTGTCGTCATCGAGTTGCCAGAGGCGAAAGCCCGTGCCCKCCTCCTGAAGCGCATGTCGATCTTGAAACGTCGACCTGATCTCAGCGAGGCGGACTTTCGCCGCGAATGGAAAGTTCATGGCGATCTGGTGCGCAAGATGCCAGGCGTCGGCGCCTACAGGCAGAACGTGGTGATCGCCCGTGAATTGGTGAAGGGGCAACCATGTGGCTACGACAACTTCCCGATCGATGGCATCGTCGAACTCTGGTTCGAGGACGCCGCAACGCTGGAGGCTGCGTTCGGTTCCGAAGCAGGCAAGAAGACGATGGCCCATGCAAAGACGTTCCTGGCTGAGATCACAGCTTTCGTCGTGGCCGAGCGGCAAATCCTGTAGCTTCGAAAGGCCTCAAATGATGAAACGAATGACCCTCCTAAAAAGGAAGGAAGGGACCGCAATGTGCGACTTCAGGGCGTACTGGGCGGGCCCTCATGCCCAGCTTGCCCTGGGCATGGAAGGCGTCACCAAGTACACCCACAACCGCGTGGACAAGGTGCTATGGGCGAGCAATGGCGAGCCTGCTTTCAACGTCGATGGCGTCGTGGAGCTTTTCTTTGCTGACGCGGAGGCCATGTGCTTGGCTCAAGCTTCCCCGGTTGGCCAGAAGTACATACCTGCTGATGAGCCGATCTTCCTGAAAGGTTGGACCTTGTGCGTGGTCGAGACGGATGGAGATGACCCAGCCGAGAAATTCGTCAAAGTCCTCATCCCATTTCATGCGCGAGCGGAGACGCGCGTCACGCTTTGGCGTGAAGTGCGACGAGTGGCGGAAACCACTGGGTATAAGGTTGCGTTGAACTGGACGATCTCGACGGCTCGTCGCGAGCGACTGTGGGCGGAGCCGTCTCCGCCGACCGGCATTATCTGCGTCTGGCTCGACAGCGTCGCAATGGCCCATGAGGTTTTCGAACCCGCGTCTGAGTTGCGCCGCGTCATTGAGACCCATGCTAGCGACGGCGTTGCCTATCTCATCGACGAACTTGTTCTTCGCTAGGCCCGGATCTCTGCGTCGTGGACTTCTGGCGCGACTCGCGACGACAGACTTTGTCCGCAGGGCGAAAGCAGCTGTTGACTCGTCGAAGAGGTCAAGACTGCTGGGGCTGCGGCGCCATGACCGCTTGCGTTATCGACGCCCGAGTGAGCGGAAGGACTGCTGCAGAAACTCAACGCAAACGCGGACCTTTGCGGAATTGCTCAGCGGCGTGGGATACACCGCCCACACGTTGGCTTCCTGCCGATAGTCTGGGAGCACCTGGACCAAACGACCGTCGCGCTGCCCATGCCTTCCACCGCCCATTGCACGGCGATTTCGCCATTGTTGGTGGACATTGGGCCAGACTTTCACGGTCTCCACGCCACTGCCGGCGTCCAACCTCCAAACGCCGAATGGGTGGTCGCGCTCGCGCCAAACTGGGCTCTGCAGTCATGCATGAGGGGGCCGGTTCAGACTGCATAACTGCCACTCATACGCGCCCGCTCCAGGGCAAGTCAGCGGCACGCAACGCATGTCACCCCCTGATTGCGTGTGTGCATCGAGGAAGCTGGTCGATCAGTCCGACTGCGAGGCCGCCGCCACGCAATCGGACTGAAAGCTGGGGTCAGCTCAGCACGCGGAAGAAATCGCGGACGTCCGTGATGATGGCCTGCGGTTCTTACCAGGCCCCGAAGTGTCCGCCGCTGGCGTGATGCCGCTTCTGCTTGAGGTTGTAGTAGCGCTGGATCCAGCGGCGCGGGGCGCTGCATATTTCCTCTGGCAATACCGAAATTCCGACCGGAGCTTCGAGCAACGCGCCGACGTGCCGTAGCTCTGCTTGACTCAGTAGATCATGATCGTGGTCAGCAAATCGTCCTTGCTGAAGCGGGTTTCGACGTCGCCGTGGCAGTCGCTCCAGCTGCGTTGCTTTTCAAGTATCCACGACGCCAGTCCCACTGGTGAATCGTTGAGCGCTGCGGCAATGGTCTGGGGCTTGGTGCTTTGCAGCGCCGAGTAGGCCGACTCGGTGGCGAAGAAGTTCTGCAGGCATGCGGCCATCGGCGCTTCGTCGGCGTCGTAGTCCTCGGGCGCCGGCGTACCGCCGCTGAAGAGGTCCAGTGGCAGCATCATCGGGAAGTGGACGCCCATCACGCGCTCGGCATAGCGGTGTCCCAGGTCGGCCGTGATCAGCGCGCCCCAGTCGGCGCCGTGCGCGGCGAAACGTGGATAGCCCAGCCGTTCCATGAGCTTCACCTAAAGCCCGGAAGTGCGCCAGAAAGTGACGCCGGGCTTGCGCAGCGGCGTGGAGAATCCATAGCCCGGCAAAGACGGCACCACTACGTCGAAGGAATCGGCGGGATCGCCGCCGTGCGCGCCGGGATCGCTGAGGGGCCCGATCACTTTCCGATACTCCCAGAACGTCCAGGGCCAGCCGTGCGAAAGGATCAACGGCTTGGGATCGGGCCCCTTGCCGCGCACGTGGATGAAGTGGATCGGCACACCATCGATCTCGGTGCGGAACTGCGGATACGCGTTGATCGCGCGTTCCTGCTTGCGCCAGTCGTAGGCCYCGATCCAGTAGGCCACCAGTTCCTTGAGGTAGGCGGTGTTGGTGCCGTACTGCCAGCCTTCGTTGGCGAAGTCGTGGGCCCAGCGCGTGAGCTTGAGGCGCGCGTGCAGATCGTCGAACACCTCATCGGGCACATCGACGCGAAATAATTCCATTGGTCTTTCTCCTAGTGATTTTTCGCACATGCGCAGGGCGGGCTCCGGAAGCTCCACAGACAATGCTTCATCCGTGGAACTTCCGCGAGCACGTTACGCGCGCAGCGACCTGAAGCCCGAGTCCAGCCACGCCGACGTGATTGGCGTGAACCCCGACTGTTGCTGTCGCAGTGGTCGCTCGAGAAAAGGTCGAAAGCCCCGTCGTGCTTGCCGACTCGCGCCGGTTCAAGCGTTGCGGCAATGTCGCTTCAACACTGGTTGCGGAAGTTCGGAGCCTCCCTCTTGAAGGTCTGGCCAGAACAATGCGAGCCTGCAACGCCAACGCCTTGCGGGTCTTGCGCCGCAGCGTCTGCGCCGTGAGCTGCTCGCGCTCAGTTTCGCTCAGCGCCAGTTCTGCCTTGGGTCTTCCTCGCATGGCCGCCTCGTCGTGTGCACACGGTACACGAGCTCTTTTCGATTAGTTCAATGAACTTCTAACTCACGACACTAGCGTTCATCCACCTCATTAAGGATTCCCCGGCCGCACAGCAGGCCTACGATCTTCGTGCCCGGGATCATGCACCCGGATGCGTAAAGGACGATCATGGCCACTACAACCTACTTCTGGCAGGGCGGTCGCAAGATCCCGGTCCAGCAAGACGACTCTGACATCACCATCCACGCCGCGAGCGAAGCCGATGCCCAGAACGCGGCAACCCGCGCGGGGGTCGAATTGCGATCCCTGCGCGCCGCCACGCCGAACCTTGTGCGCGCCGCAGTTGCGCACGACCCCGAGGCATCCGTCGACAGGCTGCGGGCACAGAACAACGTGGTCCACCACGTCTACCGCGACCCGACCACCCCGCAAGGCGGCGAGTACCTCATTACCGAAAGCTTTTTCATCAAGTTCAAGGAAGGCACTCCAGACCAGCGCATCCACATGTACTTCGCGAACGAGAAACTCGTAGTCGAGCGCGACATGGGCAACAAGACTTTCCTTGTGCGCGTGACAGACGCCACCGGCAAGAATCCGATTCGCGCCGCCAATTCGGCGCAGGAGGATAGCGACGACGTCGAATACGCCGAACCCAACCTCTTGCGCCCGCTTACGCGTTTCTTCATTCCGTCGGACGATCTGTTCCATACTCAGTGGCACCTGCATGCCCCCACTGCGGGCCCCGACCTCGTGGCCGGCGCCGGCATCTTCGCGCCCGAGGCCTGGGACCTCACACGCGGCCGACGCGACATCGTCATTGCCGTGGCCGACGACGGCTTCGACCTCGGGCACCCCGACTTCCAGGGCACTGCCAAGGTCGTGGCACGCCTGAACGCCACGCTGCGCGGCGACGAGAACAACGCGGCCATCGACTGGAGCACCGATGTCCAACCGCGCGCCGGCGACTACCATGGCACGCCGTGCCTTGGTGTGGCAGTGGCCGAGGGCAACGGCAGCGGCGTGGTCGGGGTGGCTCCCGGCTGCTCCCTGGTGGCGGTTCGCTTCCCGCTGCAGGCCATGACCGATGCGCACTTCATCGTGATGTTCGAGAAGATCTCTACGCTGGCAGACGTGGTCTCGTGCTCATGGGGCGTGGGCCCGGCGAACGCGCCGATGAGCATCGCGCTCCACGACGCGATGGCCCGCCTCGCTACGACCGGCGGGCGCCGCGGCAAGGGTCTCGTCTTCTGCATCGCTGCGGGCAATAGCAACTGCCCCGTTCAGGATCTCCAGAACACGCGCACCTACCGCTTCCGCACCGACTTCGGTATCCGCTCCCACAGCGGTCCGATCGACCGCTGGGTGGCCGCACACCCGGACGCCATCACGGTGAGTGCCAGCACGTCGCGCAAGACGCGTGCCGCGTATTCTTCCTGGGGCACACAGATCAGCGTGTGTGCGCCGTCGGACAACTGGGACGATCTGGCGCAGATCCATCCGGCGGGACTTGGCATCGTCACCACCGACAACGAAGGCGCCGGACTCAACTCCGACTTCACGCCCGGCTCGCGCTTCACGAACCAGTTCGGCGGCACGTCGAGCGCCACGCCCACGGTGGCCGGCGTGTGCGCGCTGGTCCTTTCGGCCGACCCCACGCTTGACGGCAGGCGCGTGCGCGAAATCCTGCGCCAGACGGCGGACAAGGAGATGTCCATGGTGACCGACACGCCGGTCAACGAGCCCGGTGAGTTCAGTCCCGCAGGCTTCAGCCTGTGGTTCGGCCACGGCAAGGTGAACGCGTTCAAGGCGGTCAATGCGGCCGCGGGCGGAGTGACGGAACAACGCAGCGTCGACGTGAGTGCATCGCCCGGCACGACGATTCCTGACGCGGGAGTTCCGATCGTGAGCCGCATCGACATCCAGGAGGACGGCAAGATTGCCGAACTGCGCGTGCAGGTGGACATTACCCACACCTACATTGGCGACTTGCGCGTCGACCTGTTGGCGCCCAACGGCACCGCAGTTTCGTTGCACAACAACACCGGCGGCTCAGCCGACAACCTGGCGCGAACCTATTCAGTCGACAACCAGCCGGCGCTGCGCGGCCTCGTGGACAAACCGATCCGCGGGGTCTGGGAGCTGCGTGTGGTCGACACCTTCCGGCTCGACGAGGGAAGGCTCAACCGTTGGCGAATCGCAGCACGGCTGTCGCCGAGCTGAGTAGTCTGCGATCGCGTCAGCCGAAGCCGACAGGGTAGTGTCGCAATAGCGGCGCGAGGGTCAGCGAAGGCGCGCAGCCGATCGCCGGATTAAGAGGCCAGAGAGTAAAACAGGGACGCTGCCGACGAGACTTGGCATTCGGGACAATCGAGCTGCCCTTTGTTGATCATGTGCATTTGTCTCGACGCCGGCAATGAGGGTGCCTCGCGCAGCGCAAAGACTTGAAGCCCAGCATTGATCGCTCGATGCGCTTGATGGCCCGGTGATCCTGTTTGACCATGTTGTTGAGGTACTTGTTCTGCCGCATCGCGATGTCCGCGCCGGAGTCGCACTGACCGCTCTGCACGGCGTGTTGGTGCCGCTTTTTCTACACCTCAAACCCAAGACTTTCAAGGAGGATTGCATGAACCGCTTTCCCGCAGACTTTCCCGCCAACCTGACCGGCTTCGGCGGAGAACAGTCAATGACGAAGGTGCAGCACCGCGCCGCGCTCCGCAAGACGCCGGTTGTCCTCGTGCACGGCAATGCAGGGCACTCGGCCCATCCCAGGTGGGGCATGGAGACTATGAGGGACTTTCTCCTGGGAGAGGGCTATTCCCGGTGTGAGATCTGGGCGATGGATTACCTCGGCGAGGGCAACACCGCGACGATCCTGCAGGACGTGCACATCGACCACATCGACGCGTTTCGCAGCTTCGTCGACAGCGTGCGCGACTACCTGGGAGTGCTCAAGCTCGACTTCATCGCCCATTCGCTGGGTTGCGGAATGGTGAACGGCTACCTGCGCGGGGTGCAAAAGCCCGAGCAATGGGACAATGAAGCGCATCGGCTCGACACGGTCGGGACGTTCGTTGCCATCGCAGGCGCGAATCATGGGCTTGGGCGCTTTGCCATCGATGAGTTCAAGACCGGCGGAGCCTTCGAGACGACGTCGCACAAGTTCGATGGCGTCGTCGACGACACGACGCGCGGCTCGAACGACAAGGCTGCGCAGGACTCTCCCGTTTCGGGCTGGACCGGCGTCACCGAACTGGACAACGGAGCCATCCGCTACGCCGCGATGATCGCTGCCAGCGACTTCGTTGAGATGCAGAACCCTGGCACCGGCCGGCTAGAAGGCGCGGATCTGATCCGCCAGTTCGACCTCGGCTCCGCGGACGTCGGCCACGAGAAGATCATCAAGAGCAAGACCGTATTCAACGAGTTCAAGGGGATGCTGAACAAGCACCCGCCGGCCCCGCCGGCGACGATCGCCGTCGACAAGGCGAGCGGCAGCCACGCATCCGGCCTCGTGGTGATGGCCGACGTGACCCCGGACACCGTGGCGTTGACGTTCCACGCCCAGTGCATCACGCAGCGCTTCAACGCGGGCTTCATCCAGCGGACGGTCGCTGACACGCGCGAAGGCACGCTATCCGACGGTGGAAGCCTGACCCTCGCGACGAACGGCATGTGGGAGGTCGTATTCCAGGCGGCAGGCGCCGAGGACGTGCGCCGCAGCTACGGTGTTGGCGTTGTGCTGCCTGAGGTGACGATCCTCACCGACAACGCCGCTCCATTCGACGGCAGTCTGGCGGTCGTCGCTACCACGACGCGCGGCGTGCTTCATCACAGCACGGATCAGGAGCACTGGAACGTAGGCTCGCAGCGGAACATCGACCGCACCGGAACCGTTTCGTTCATCGCGATCGATTCCGACGGCATTGCGTCCCCCGTTGTGAACCGTCCGTACAAGAAGCGCATTGAGTGGACCGACGCGAAGACCGCGACGCTGACGCAGCACTTCATCGCGCACCGTACATCAGTGAACGACTACGTCGCGTGGGGCATGGAGCTCGGCTTCAACGCAATCCTGACGCTGTACCTAGTCGATGAGCAGTGGGTCCGCAACGTGGAGGGCGTGCAGTCGGCCGTGGCCGTGGCGCGCGCGGCGATGGCGGCAGCGCATCCGCAGCGCAGCGCCAGCGCGGACCGGCCGGACGGCGACTACGCGGGCGCGTTGGATGTGACGCTAACGGCGCCGAAGGGCACGAAGGTCTACTACACCGAAGACGGCTCTGATCCCTCCGACGCGCACAACGCGCGGCGGGTCTCGTTTGACGGCCAGAAGGCCTTCCGGTTCGAGCGCGCCGGGCGCCATGCCGTGCTCTGTCATGTGCCGGACGGCAAGGGTGGCGGGGCGTTTGAAGCCTTCGTGTGGACGATTCTGAGCTGAACCTGTGCTCCGCAGTTCCGCGCCGCCGAACGACCTCACGAGCGGGTTCCGTCGCAATAAGAAAATTCGGCAGATTCTGACCACTACCGGTAGCGTAGGGAGCCGCCAAATTGGCTACCATATCGTGAGGCCAGGATCGAAACTCCTTATTGCAACAGAACCCGCCATGTGTCCAGTCGACGTTCCCGGGCCTGCCGCACACGGCACACCGCACATCGGGAGGCTGGCCCCGGATCTGGGCCTCGATCGCGTACAGAGCCGCGATCCGCTGCAGCGCCTGGTGAGCGCCACCGGCAGCTCATGGCCGGGACTGCCTGTTCGCCGAAAACTCGCCGATAGCAGTCCTTGGCCAACCGGGCGATCACGCCGAAGGTCAGCTGTCGGGCACGGCCGCGAACTGGTGCTCGCGCAAGAGCAGACGATTGTCTCTGGCTCCCAACGGCGACTTTATGAGCGCGTGCGCACTGACAAGTGCTGGGCAACAATCGGTCAAAGCCACACCCGACAGCAAGGGGCAATGAAGATGCCAATCGAAATCATCACGGAGCGTTTGCTTCTTCGCATGTGGAAGAGCTCGGATCGCGACCCGTATGCCGCCCTGAATGTGGACCCGGTTGTCATGCGCTTCTTCGCCGGACTGCAGTCCCGCGAGTGGAGTGATCGCGACTTTGACAGGTGGGGCGCCGAACTCAATGACCGTGGCTGGAGCAACTGGGCTGTGGAGACACGAGCGACCGGTCAATTTATCGGCTTCATCGGCCTGTCGATTCCCAGGCGCGCGCTATCGTTCATGCCATGTGTGGAACTAGGCTATCGACTGGCCCAGGAGCATTGGGGCAAGGGATATGCCACCGAGGGTGCGAAGGCGGCAGTGCGCGTTGGCTTCGAGCAGTTGGGCCTCGAAGAGATCGTTTCGTTTACGCCGATCATCAACCTTCCCTCACGCGGAGTGATGGAGCGCGTTGGAATGATGAACGCCAACGAGGACTTCAACTACCCTAATCCTGCGTTGACGGAGGGCAGCAAACTGAAGAGGCATTGTCTGTATCGAATTACTCGTGAGAGGTGGCTCCGGACGGATGGCGTCTGATTCGGCTTTTTCCGGATTCGGCCCAAGCTGTTTGCTGCACAAGCAACCTGGACGGCACCGTGCTTCATGCGCAAGCCACGCCACCGGCACGAGGAGTGGCTGAAGTTCCTGTGGTGACGCCGTCGATCCCGCCATTGCATGCCGCAGCCCATCCACCAAAACAGCCAAGCTGAACGAAAACGACCCCCAACCAGAACCTCAGGGACGTGCTGGAGGCGATTGTCGAGTCAGCCGAGCCGCGCAGGCACGTCAACGGATCACGTACTCCCGCCTGGTGGACGTCCATACCGAGCGCGCCATTCAAGGCGGCAACGAAGCACGGTTGAACAATCCGGAGACAGTCGACAAGGCCACGCGTTCCGCCGAGCGCTACGCCGACGCCTTCGCCGCGCTGACGATGAACGCGCAGCAGCCGCTCAATGGCCAGCAGTGGAACGGCATTGCCACGTGGCGAATGAAGTCGGGCGCTGGTCACGACAACGCGAACTTCATCCGCCGGGTTCAGGACCAGGTGCAGCGTGATCCGGTAGCCCGCGAGGCGATGCGCTCCGATGGCGGCGCAGGCTTCAGCGTCCAGGCTTTGGCGAGCTTTTTGAAGCCGATTTGGATGACCTACGAGGCTCGGGAGATCGAGCTCGGGCGGAACCTCCAACAGGCCAATCAAGGCTCCCGGCCTGCGGAGCGTGTCGGCCAGCTGTCTGCCGAGCGCGTCAGCCAGGCTGCCAATTACGGTATCCGGCCGACTGACCAGGGCGGTGCGACGCGGCCTCGCGAAGCCGGACGTGCCGCGGCAGA
>NZ_JBFUIU010000168.1:0-13939 GCF_056401695.1 Variovorax sp. P4_D9 | reverse complement strand
CGGCAGGACTGGCTGCGCGCGGGGCAGAGCATGTCCCCTGTGATACGTGTGGTCCGCCAAGGCACCGGCCCTTCAGCCACGAGGCCATGAGCTGGTCTCTGACAAAAGTGAATCACGTTCAGTTAAAGTTATTCTCCATGGCTATTGGTAAAAACACCAACTTTAAAATTGACCGTTCATCAGTTATCCTTGATTCGTTCCAGTTCAACTTGGCGTCCGTGATCGCGCCTACTGGCATACGTGGAGGCAACCAATGGAGAGGGCATTGAAAAATTACAACGGTCTGCGCGGACGCGTGATCGGCAGCGCGGCACTGATCTTTGGGGCGGCACTCGCCAACACGGCCGCGGCCATCGAGCTTGATGCCGGCCCCGATTGGGCGGTGCGTTGGGACAACACACTGTCCTACAACCTCGGTGTTCGCGCCCAAGGCATCAACGGGGGAATCGGAAACAACCCGGTGTTTGCTTCGTCGGACTACAGCTTCGGGCGCGGGAATGTGGTGACCAGCCGGATTTCCGATCTGATGGAGCTCGACGCGCAAAACAAGAATGGGTGGGGATTTCGCCTTAGCGGCTCGTTTTTCAAGGACTTTGCGTTCAACGACGACGTGCGCACGAATCCCGGCCAAGTCGCGCCCGGAACGCCGTATTCGTCAATCGGTCCTTACATCGGCAACGTATTCTCCGGCTACACCAAACGCTACTACGACCAGGGCGGACAGTGGCTCGATGCCTTCGCGTACAACAACTTCAAGCTTGGCGACAGGGATGCGTCGGTGATGGTCGGCCGCCTTACGAAGTACTGGGGCAACGCCGTATTCTTTGGCCCACTTGGCATCAGCTACTCGCAAAACGCTGCTGACAACATCAAGGGTTCGTTCGCGCCCGGGACGGAGGCTAAGGAGCTCGCGATTCCACGTGAGCAAATCTACTTTTCAACCCAACTCACCAAGGACCTCGTCGCAGAAGGTCAGTACTTCTTTCAATTCCAGAACAATCTGGTACCTGAGGGCGGTACCTATTTGAGCTTTGCCGACTTCCTCGCGAACGGTCCTCAGGGCGCTGCACTGACCCGGGCAATCGGATTGGGCCCTCGCGGAGAGTCGATTGTGCCGAATGCAATCAACGGCAATTTTGGGCTCAAGCTGTCCTATGCCCCCCCGGAGCTCAAGGGTGCTGTCTCTGCTTACTACAGAAAGCTGGACGAGACGCAACCATGGATGCCGCTGCTTCAATACAACCCGGCGACCTTCGCCGTCGAGAACTACCACTTGGCATACGCGCAGAAGGTCGACCTTTTTGGCCTGAGCATGGAGAAGCAGTTTGGTGCCTACAGCGTCGGCGCCGAGCTGAACCAGCGTCGTGGGACGGCGCTCAACAGCACGCCGTTCAACGCCTCGGATCCGCTTGGTCGTGAAGCTGCTCGCGGCAACGCAACCAGCATGGTCCTGAATACCGTCGGTGGCCTGACGCGCACGCCGGTGTGGGATACCGGCATCTTCCTCGCCGAACTCGCCTACACGCACCTCGATTCCGTGACCGCCAACGCGGACATGTACAACGGCGTCAACAACCCTGCGGCCTGTCCAAGCGGCAGCACGAAGGATGGTTGCTCCACGCGAAGCGCCGTCGCGGCAGCGGTGCTCTTCAAGCCGCAATGGCTAGGCGTGATGCCCAGCGTCGACCTCGGCATGCCAATCTTCGTCATGTATGGGATCAATGGCAATGCATCCACGCTCGGCATGCCTGTCAATCAAGGTGGGACTCTCTTCACCGTAGGCCTCGAAGCGGTCGTTCAGCAAAAGTACACGATAACCCTTCAGTACAACGGCTACCACTCGCCCACGAACGGGAAGCTGACAAACGCTGGCGCCCGCTTCGGCGTGCCCAACGGCACCCCCGGATTCCCGACCTTCTACGCTGGCGGTAGCGGCACGTTCATGTACAACGACAAGGGTTGGGTGTCCCTGACCCTGAAGGCCTCATTCTGATCACAGGAGCACTCAATGATCCATCTCAACAGACACCTCGTCCCGGCTCTTGCCGTCGCCACGCTCGCCTTCGCCAACGGCGCCTTCGCCGCTGTCACGGCCGAAGAAGCCAAGCAACTCGGCGCCACACTCACGCCTTTCGGTGCGGAGAAAGCGGGCAATGCGGATGGGTCCATCCCCGCGTACAGCGGCGCAGTTCCAACGACCCCGCCGAGCTACAAGGCTGGGAGCGGACGCTACCCAGACCCCTATCCGAATGACAAGGTCCTGCTGAAAATCGACGCGAAGAACGCCGCGCAGTACAAGGACATGCTGACGCCCGGCACGATGGCCATGCTGCAGCAGTATCCGGACTACTTTCTGAACGTCTACGCGACGCACCGCAACTCGCCGTATCCGAAATGGGTGCTCGACAACAGTTTGAAGAATGCGACGACTGCGGAACTGGCGGGAGAGACGCTCGGGGACGCGGTGAAGAACGTGTATGGCGGGATTCCCTTCCCGATTCCGAAGAACGGTGACGRGGTGCTGTGGAACTTCCGCATGCGCTACATCCCCGCCTCCACCTCGCAACGCCAATCGAGTTCCCTCGTGGATTCCTCCGGACGGTCGGTCTTTCTCGGCCGGTATCTGTGCAAGTTTGCGAACACCTACTACGACCAAGCTGCCACGACGCTGCCTGACCCGTACTTCTACAAACAGCTTTGTCTGGGGGAGGCTCCTGCCTCTCAGGCGGGATACAACCTACTGATCAGCTACTCCAGCGACTACGCCAACTTCGACCAGTTGACCTGGGTGTACACGCCGGGCCAGCGACGAGTGCGAACGGCACCGGAGTTCTCTTACGACACGCCGGCCGCAAACTTCGGCGGCGCGCTGACCTACGACGAAGTCAACGTTTTCTCGGGTCGAGCCGACCGCTTCGACATGAAGCTCGTGGGCAAGAAGGAAATCTACATCCCCTATGACAACAATGGCTTCTTCACGCCGGAAGCGACGGCCGAGAAGTTGCTGACGCCGAAGCATCCGAACCCTGAATTCATTCGCTGGGAAAAGCACCGCGTGTTTGTCGTCGAGGGCACGTTGAAGCCAGGCAAGCGGCACATCCTTTCGCGCCGCACTTTCTTCGTGGACGAAGACAGCTGGCAAGTCGTTGCCACCGACGGATACGACCAGGCCGGCAAGCTGTACCGCGTGGGGCTGGCCTTCCCGTTCCTGATCTATGACGACAAGGAAAACGCGCCCTACACAGCCACCCAGTTCTACGGGTTTGCTGACCTTACCAAGGRCGAATATTTCATGTCTTACCCCGATACGATGGGGCGTTTCGACTCGAAGACCGCACTGCCCGACGTGGGCGCGTTCACCTCGTCGCGGCTGGCCGCCACTGGAGTTCGCTGACATGTTGGAGGCCGCCCTGGGAGCAGCGCTATGAGCCTTGCGATGTTTCGCAGTCGACACGCACGCCTGGCAACTGCGCTGGTCGCGGCAGCGCTGGGCGGGGCAGTTGGTACGTGGGCAGCCGACGCGGACACATTTCGCGATCCTCTCGACACCCCCGCAGTTCAGATGAAAGGCGCAGATCGTGCCGGGCACGAGCCGCTGATTGCGGTCGCGGCCTCTGCCACACGCACGATCGGGGTGGGCTTGCGCGGCATGATCATCTATTCAAACACCGGTACGCCAGAGTGGCGCCAGGCGGCCGTCCCGGTGCAGACGGACCTGGTCGCCGTGCAGCTTCTCGACGATCGCCTCGCATGGGCGAGCGGGCATGACTCCACCATCCTGCACAGCGAGGACGGCGGTGCCTCCTGGAGCAAGCAGTTTGATCGCAACGGGGCCCGGCAGGTGCTCAGCAGCAATTACCAGCAGCGGGTCGGTGCCGGCGAGACAGGAATGCAAAAGTACCTGGACCAGGTCAAGCTGAACACCGAGGGCGACGTGTCACTGCCGTACCTCGGCGTACGGTTCGAAGACTCGAACAACGGCTACGCTGTGGGCGCCTTCGGAATGATCATTGCCACCAATGACGGCGGCCGGACCTGGCTGCCCTGGCTGGATCGCATCGACAACGATGAATTCCTGAATCTCAATGCGATTCGCGGCATCAATGGCGAGACCTACATCGCTGGCGAGCGCGGCATGGTCTACCGGCTTGATCGCAAGGCGCAGCGCTTCATCGGGACCAGCACCGGCTACAAGGGCAGCTTCTTCGACATTGTCGGCACCCCGCACGCGTTGGTTGCGTTCGGCTTGCGCGGCGTCGCCTACCGGAGCACGGACGGTGGAGTCACCTGGCAGGCAGCAAAGACCGGGGTCGAGCGAACGATCACCGCCGGCGGAATTTTCGACGATGGTCGACGCATCGTGTTGTTGACCGAGACCGGCGAGGCGATCCAGAGCACTGACGATGGTGCAACCTTCAAGCCTGCCGACTTGCCGAGGTTGAAGCCAGTCTCCGGCGCCGCCACCACCGGCCAGACGTCCCTGGTGACGGCCGGATTGCTGGGCGTGCAAGTTCAAACCCTCAAATTGCTCTCGCCGTAATGCGAGACGCGTCGACGCCATGACCCTACCTGTTGCAGATCTCGGCGCGATGCCCATCATCGCGGACCCGGCCCAGTTCGACCGGCGTTCGGGAAACTGGCTTGAGCGGATGGTATTCAACCACCGATTCCTGATCATGGCCTTCTGCTTCGTTGTCAGCGTGCTGCTCGGCTGGCAGGCGTCGCGTCTGTCGGTCAATGCGAGCTTTGAGAACACGTTGCCGCGCTCCCATTCGTTCATCCGAAATTACCTTGGGAACAAGGCGTCGCTCGGCGGCTTTGGCAGTTCGGTGCGTATCGTGGTCGAGAACACGCAAGGCACGATCTATGACCCACACTACCTCGAGACCCTGCGCAAGATCAATGACACGGTATTTCTGATCCCCGGCGTGGACAGGTCGTTCATGAAGTCCCTGTGGACACCTGCCGTTCGCTGGACCCAGATCACCGAAGAAGGTTATCGCGGTGGTCCGGTCATGCCGCCGAACTACGACGGCTCGGCCACCTCCATCGGCCAATTCCAGCGCAATGTCGAGTTGGCCGGCATCGTCGGCAATCTCGTCGCCAACGATCAGAAATCCAGCATGCTGTTCGTGCCGCTGATCGACACTGACCCGGCCACTGGCAAACAGCTCGACTATGCCGCGCTGTCTCATGCCCTTGAGGAGAAGGTGCGATCGCAGGGGTCGGAGGGTGTACGCATCCACATCATCGGCTTTGCGAAGCTGGTGGGCGACCTCATCGACAGCCTGATGCAGGTTATGGCCTATTTTGGCGTCGCCGGTGTCATCGCGGCGATCCTGCTCTATGGCTACACCCGATGTCCGCGCAGCACGGTGCTGGTGTTGGCGTGTTCGCTCGTCGCCGTCGTGTGGCAACTGGGCATCGTACATTTGCTCGGCTTTGTGCTGAACCCCTATTCGATCCTGGTGCCATTCCTGGTTTTTGCCATCGGCGTCTCGCACGGGGCGCAGAAGATGAACGGCATCATGCAGGACATCGGGCGCGGCACCCATCGCTATGTCGCAGCTCGGTACACCTTCCGGCGCCTGTTCATTGCCGGCATCACGGCGCTGCTTGCCGACGCCGTCGGCTTTGGCGTGTTGATGGCCATCGACATTCCCGTGATCCGCGAACTGGCCATGACCGCCAGCATCGGCGTGGCGGTCCTGATCTTCACCAACCTCCTTCTGCTGCCGGTGATGCTTTCCTACATCGGCGTCAGCCGCGCGGCCGCCGAACGCAGCTTGCGTGCGGAAACGCCGGAGGGTGAGCGATTGACGGGGCTCTCCAGGATCTGGTCGTTTCTCGACCGATTCACTGAGCGACGATTGGCCACGTGGACCGTCGCAATTTCGGCCCTGCTGGCAGTCACGGGCTTCGTGGTCAGCCTGAACCTCAAGATCGGCGATCTTGATGCCGGCGCGCCCGAACTGCGCGCCGACTCACGATACAACCGCGACAACGCCTATACCACCGGGCACTACGGCTTGTCGAGTGATGTATTTGCAGTCATCGTGAAGACGCCTGTGGATGGGATGAGCACCTACCAGACGCTGATCGAGGAAGACCGCCTTGAGCAGGCGCTTCGCAGCCTGCCGGATGTGCAGACGACGTCTTCCGCAGCCCGGTTGGCCCGCTTTGCCACCTACGGCAACAACGAGGGAAATCCGAAGTGGCTCACGATCAATCGTGAGGCGGCAGTCACGGCACAGGCCACCTACGACCTGAAAACCAATAGCCCCGAGTTCATCAACGGCGACGGAAGCCGCGGAACCGTGGTGGCCTATCTCGGCGATCACAAGGCGACCACGTTGAAGCAGGTGGTAGACGTCGCCGAACAGTTCAGCGAAGCCCATAGCACTGCTGACCGGCAGTTTCTGCTCGCCGCCGGTTCGGCGGGCATCGAGGCAGCCACGAACAGTGCTGTGGCTGCGGCAAACCATACGATGCTGCTGGTGGTCTATGCCGCCGTGGTGGTGCTGTGCCTCATCACCTTCCGCAGCTGGCGTGCCGTCGTGGTGGCGGTGCTGCCCCTGGCACTGACATCCATCCTTTGTGAGGCGATCATGGTCATGCTTGGCATCGGCGTGAAGGTGGCGACGCTGCCTGTTGTTGCGCTGGGTGTTGGCATTGGCGTCGATTACGCCTTGTACCTGCTCAGCGTCCAACTCGCACAGCAACGCGC
The DNA here is from genome assembly GCF_056401695.1 of Variovorax sp. P4_D9. Classification (NCBI taxonomy): domain Bacteria; kingdom Pseudomonadati; phylum Pseudomonadota; class Betaproteobacteria; order Burkholderiales; family Comamonadaceae; genus Variovorax; species Variovorax sp. P4_D9. The sequence continues at coordinate 7,212 of NZ_JBFUIU010000168.1, read as the reverse complement.
CGGCGTGCCATTGCGTGAGGCCTATCGCAACGCTGTGAGCTTCACCGGCAAGGTGGTGGCATTGGTCGGTGTGACGCTGGCAGCGGGCGTTGTGACGTGGGCATGGTCTCCCATCAAGTTCCAGGCGGACATGGGCATCTTGCTGACGTTCATGTTCCTGTGGAACATGGTCGGCGCACTACTTTTGATCCCGGCCTTGTCGCACTTCCTGCTGCAGACGAAACATCTCGCCCCTTCGCCCGGCGCTGTTCCGCTGAAAATTCGCTGTCGAAGCCTGACCGGGTCGTGATGATCACATTCGCCGCAGACGCGCGCTCGGGCGTGCCGGTGCCAACGCGTTCATTCAACGCTTTAAAGGAGAGCTTTCATGACAAAGGTCGCATTGATTACCGGTGGTGCCAGTGGAATCGGAAAAGAGACCGCGTTGTTACTCGCCAGCAGGGGCGTCACGGTCGTCATCAGCGGCCGACGTGAGCGCCAGGGCCTTGAGACAGTCAAAGCTATCGAGGCGGCCGGTGGCAAGGCATCGTTTGCCCAGGCTGATGTCAATGATGAGGCTTCGGTGCGAAAGCTGATCGATCAAGTCGTTCGCGATCATGGCCGTCTTGACATGGCGGTGAACAACGCCGGCATCTCGAACGAGAACAAGGTGGTTGGCGAGTCTGATTCGGGCGCCTTCCAGGGCATGCTCCAGACGAATGTGATGGGCCTCTACTTCTGCATGAAGTATGAGTTGCAGCAAATGCGCCAGCAAAGCGGCGGCGCCATCGTCAATGTCGCATCGATTGCCGGGCTCAACGGCATCCCCTGGGCGGGTACTTATGCTGCGACAAAGCACGCCGTTGTGGGTCTCACAAAGTCAAGCGCGCTCGACTACGCCACACAAAACATCCGGGTGAACGCCGTGGCACCCGGCGCCATCAAGACAGATCTGATCGAGGGGCAGATCGCGCTGGGTCAATATGACGAGGCCACCATTTCCGCTATGCATCCGATGGGGAGGATGGGTGAGCCGCGTGAGATCGCCAACGGCATCGCATGGTTGCTCTCGGATGAGGCCTCCTTTGTTACCGGGCACGTCCTCAGCATCGATGGGGGCTTCCAGGCCAAGTAGTCCCCACAACACGCTTCTGTCGAGCGGCGGTTCAGCGAACAGACCCCAGGGATTTTTCGTGTCTGGCGGGTATGAACTCCGGTAGGCTTTCGAGCGATCGGATTTGCTGCCAACAATGCAGGCCGGGTTGTTCATCGACAGGGAGCTCTCGCAAGGCGACAACGCGGGAATTCCGCCAATGGTGCAGGCGGCTTCCATTGGCGCTGTGTTATCGAGCTCCTGGTTAGCAGGAGTTAGCCTGCAACCCACCGAGCTTTAGCCGTTTAGCCCTTCAGGATGGACCTTGATATGGCGAGGCCCCGCAGTACACGCCTTGCGCGGAGGGCGAGTGCAAAGCTATCCGAAGGGCACAGAAAGATCCGGATTCACTCGAGCATCAACGCGGCTTGAGCTTAGGTGCGAGCGCGTGCGCGACCATGAACGCTGCGGACTGCAAAAGTTGAGTGCGAGACGAATGGCGTCGACGCAGAGGCAAGCGCACGATCGCCGCCACRCGTTCTATGAGGACGAGGACCGCCGATGCCCCGGATGCGTACTCCAGGCCGTTGTCAGCTTCCTTGATGCGCTGTTCCAGCAACGTGTGCAGTCGTTCAACCGACGCATGACGTACTTCTTCAAAGCGCTTGTCCCCTTCGTCAGCAGCCAGATTGCGAATCCGAAGGATGGCTTGGTGCTCTTGCCAGAACSCCACGTAAGCCTTCACCAGCGCGAGCGCCTTGGTCGAAGCATCCTCCTGGGTCCAAGGACTGCTGAGCAATGTCTCGATCTCGGGCGTGATCTGCTGTATGTTTTGTGCCGCGGCTAGCACGACCTCGTTGACATCGTCGAAGTAAACATAGAACGACGCTGACGAGGTCCCCGCCATGGCCGCGATGTCTGCGACGTTCAACTCCATGATCGAGCGCTTCTCAAGGAGATTTTCGGCTGCCTTCATGAGCCGAGCGCGCGTTTCAGCGCCCTTGCGACCGATCTTCTGGCCGTAAAGATTCTGACGGGGTACCACTGTCGTCGAATCGGCTTCGTTCATGGTCTTGGAAATCCTCAACAAAAGATGACTGATTATCAGCGAATCAGTGCTGGGTTGGGCACTGACACGGGTTGGACAATTTCGGCTTATACCGGACACCGCCAGTGATGAGGACTGGATTCCACCGTACAGGGCTCGCCTTCCAGCGTCACGTCGACCATCAGCAATCGCCCGCTGCCAGGATCAAGGTAGCTGCGCAGTACGACGCGGCCGTCGCGATGTTCCTCGAGCCGTGGGCATCCCTCGATCCAGGCGTCAGGCGCGCAGGACAATGGTGTTCCGCTGCCGACGGCATACGCAGTACCATCGTGGTGCTCGACGCCGGGATAGAGCAACCGGCCACGCCCGCGTCTAGCCATCGTTAGGGTGTCCGTTCGGCTGAGGGGCTTCGGAGCGGGCAGGGCGTCATCGAGGCGATCGAGCTGAAGTCTGGAGCGCCGCGCTGCGGTCGCTTCGGTATCCACGGTACCGCGCTCGTTCAGCACGAGACCATAGATCGAACAGGCTTCGTCATTGCTGATGCGGTCCTGTCGCAGGTCCCTGAAGACGGCCGCCGGGTCGCGCGCCAGAGGGTCGCCGAACCCGCCGCCGGATCCCAGACGGAACTCGAAAGTGTCTGCCTCTGTCACAATGAGCGCGCCTTCGTGCCCCGATACGTCATGCAGCGTTCCGTTCGCGTCGCGTCGTGAGAACTTGGTGTTGGCCCCGGGCAGCCCGCCCGCGAAGCCGGGAAGCGGCAAGCGTTCGCGCATGCCGAGCATGACGCCGGTCCACGACGATGTCTTGTGCGGTTTGTAGGCCATCTGGCATCCAGCGCCGGCGCGGTGTTCCCCGGCGCCCTCCGAACCCACGCGCGGGCGCTTTTCGAGGRCCAGCGCGGGGTAGCGAAGTTCGAAGGACTCGACGTCAATGGATTCGATGATGGCCTTCCGCGCGACCATGAAACTGAACAGGTCGTAGCCATCGCGGTCATGGCCGGCGGATCCACCGGCCATAGCGCCATCGATCATGAGCCATCCGTCCTGGGCGCCGGCAGGTGTGCGGTAGGCCCATGTGTGCAAGCCCATGCACGACGGTGCGACCGGACCGGAAAGCAGGTGCCGCCCCGGCGCCTGCTCGCCCGAGATCGCGATGGCCAGCATCACGCACTGCTGCGCCGCCATGCTGGCGTTCAGCGCCACGTCAAAGTGCGCTGACGCTGTCGGCGCGGGGGGGGCGGCATTGACAACCGTGCCTGGTGGGCAACGGACCTCGATGGCATCGAACATTGCGGCAGACAGCGGCAGGTCGTGCGCCAGGACGTCTGTAACGTCGCTGACGAGGATCGACTTGACGATGTGCGGCTTGGTATTGAAGAAGTGCKAGCACTGCGGCGCGGCGCCTTCAAAATCGAACACCATGCTTTCACCGGAAATTGTCAATGCGCACGGCACCTTGAACCGCTCGTCGCCCCATTCGGTCCACGTCGTGAGCCGGTAGACACCGTCTTCAAGCAATGAAATCCGCCGTTTCAGTTCGCGCAAGACAATGCTGCGCAGAGACCGGACGCCTGAGGTGAAGCGGTCCGCCCCCCAGCTATCGGCCAAGGCGACGATCTTGTCATGCACGACCTGGCAACCAGCAACCAGACTGCGTATGTCCATCTCCACGAGTTGCGGAACGCGAATGTTGTTGCGCAGGATCGCCCAGATGTCCGGTTGCTGAATGCCTTGGCGGAACAGCCGCACCGGCGGCAGGCGCAATGCTTCCTGGAAGCATTCCGTCGCTGCGGGTGACCAAGAGCCGAAAGTCATGCCGCCCACATCGATCATGTGGCCGGAGTTCGCCACCCAGGCGATCAACTTGCCGAGATGGAAGATGGGCCGCTGCACGACGACGTCCATGTAGTGCAGGCCGCCGCCGTTGTGCGGGTCGTTGGCAATGAAGACATCGCCGGGTGCAATGGTGTCGCCGTGCATTGCGAGGGTGTATCGCACCGCGTGGCTGCATGCGCCGAAGTGATGCGCGACCGCTCCGCCACCGACAATAAGATCTCCTCCAGCGTCCAGCAGCGAGCACGAGCAATCGCGCGACTCCGCGATCGTCGGCGAACACGCCGTGCGCTCGATGGTCATTGCACCTTCTTCGGACATGGCCTGAAGCCGGGCGCGAAGCACCTCGAGTTCGATCGCATCGAACTCATGTTGTACGGCGGCGTTCATACGGGCGTCTCCAGGTTGATGGTGCGAAAGGCATCGACTACCGCGCGCACGCCTGAAGGAATCCATAGCGTCGTGTCACGGCTGTCGATCAGTGCCGGCCCTTCGAGCGTGTGTCCGGCAACGAGCCTGGCGCCATCGACGACCTTGACTTCCATGGCCGGCGATTTGGCGCCCTGGTGAATGTGCCGCGTGCCCAGCAGCGGCAGTGAAGCGGAATCTTTCCTTGCCGCATTCGTTGTCAAGTCTGCGCGCACGGTTCGCCCGTATCCGATGGCACGAATCGCCACGAGTTCGACGGGCGTGCCGCTGACCAGCGAGCCTTGCCCATAGCGACGGCCGTACTCGGCCTTGAACGCTTCGGCGATGCGCTGCTGTTGCGCCGCGTCCAGGCCATCGGTGCAGTCCATCGTCAATTCCCATTGCTGGCGCATGAACCGAAGGTCGACTTCGAATCTCAACGAGCGCTCATCTTTGCCGATTCCATCGGCCTCGAGATCGGTCTCGACGACCCGGGCCAACCCGGACAGGTGAGGTTCGGCGACCTGCGGGTCGCACGGCAGCGTCAGGGCCACGCTGCGGCTGCGCTCGCGCCGGATGTCCGCATTGGCGGCTCCAAACGCCGACAAGACCGATGTCAGTTCAGGCACCAGAACGCGCTTGACGCCGAGGTCCAGCGCGATCGCAGCGTTGAACAATCCGCCACACCCGCCCATGCTCACGATGGTGTGCGCAGCCGGGTCCAGTCCGCGCTGCGCAAACTGGGCGCGCAGCGCGCGGACCATCTCTACCCTGGCAATCTCATGGATGCCCCAAGCCGTCTGGCGGGCATCCGTACCCAGCTTGTCGCCCAGTCGCTTACAGGCGGCAAGGGCCGCCGCTTCGTCGAGCGCCATGTCGCCACCGAGAAAGCGCGCCGGGTCTATGTAGCCGAGCACGACCAAGGCATCGGTCACGGTGGCCTCGGTTCCGCCGCGTCCATAGCAGGCGGGTCCGGGGTATGCTCCGGCGGAGCGCGGCCCCACGCGCATCAAGCCGAGCGGGTCCACCCACGCGATCGAACCACCGCCGGCGGTGACAGACTCGATGTCCACCATCGGCATGGCGGTCCAGACACCCATCAGTTCGCCGCGCACGCGCCGCATGGGTTCGCCGCTGCGGATGATGGCCATGTCGAATGAGGTCCCGCCCATGTCGCAGGCAACGGCGTCCTTGACGCCCGCAGCGCGGCAGACCGCGAGTGCACCGACCACGCCTGCGGCGGGACCCGATTCGGCCAGCACAGCGGGCGTGGCGCGGCCTTCGGCGACCGTGATCGAGCCTCCGCCGGAATGCACGAGCAGTGGAGGGCGCTGAAGCCCCAGTCGGCGAAGTTCCACGACCAGTTCGTCGATTCCGCTCAGGGAGCCGGATGTGTAGGCGTTGAGCAGCGCGAAAGTCGTGCGCTCGTATTCGCGTGCCACCGGGTACAGCGCCGCGCCGGACAGCACGGCCATGTCCGGCATCGCATCCTGGATGGCCTTGACCGCGGCCGCCTCGTGCGAAGGGTTGACGCACGACCACAGGAATGAAACGACGAGTGCCTCGACGCCAAACTCTTGCCGCAGGCGCCTGGCTGCCGTCACAGCTTGCATGACGTCCAGAGGCTTCAGGACGTCCCCGTCGCGGTCGATGCGTTCGTCCACACCGATGATCCAGTCGCGGTCGATCAAGCCGTCCGGCGGCACCAACCAGCCGTTGCAGGGTACGCGCCGGACGCGGGCGATCGGCACCATGTCTTCGAAGCCCGCCGTCGTGATCAGACCCACCTTTCGTCCGGTGCGAGAGGCGATGTCGTTGGTGACCGCTGTCGTCCCGAGGCCGAATCGCTCGACACGTTCAAGCATCGCTTCCAAGGGCAGGCCGGCCCGATCTGCGACCAACCGGCACGCGGCGATGACTCCGCCGCCCAATGCCCCGGTCGTGGAGGCCGCCTTGGCCCGCCAGACCTGCTGCCCGTCCGACAGGACGATGTCGGTGAAGGTGCCCCCGACATCGACGCCGATGCACAACTGGCCTGACGGAGCCGGCCCATTGCGACCGTCGAGGCGCGCGGCCGCTTCAGTATGTGAGGCCATGGTCTTGAAGGCCGGGCAAGGATTGTTCGATCAGGTGGTCGAGCGTGGGCATCGACGTGCCCAATTCGATGGCAAGCGCCCTCGCGAGATGCAGGTCCTTGGATGCCATGTCAACCATGCCGGCCTGCCCCGTGGTGTAGGCCTCTCCTTGCGCGCGGATGAGCAACCAGTTGTTGCTCACCCAACTGGACCCGACGGCGCCGGCGTTGATCACCGACAACCACTTCGTCTCACCGATGCCGGCGGCGCGTGCAAGCCGCAAGGCATCGCGCACCACCAGCGTGTTCGTGATGGCCAGGAAGTTGCTCAAGACTTTCGTCGTGGAACCCGCGCCCACGTCGCCGACGTGGAACTGGTTCTGCGACATCGCAGCGAGGGCCGGACGTGCGATCTCCAGTGTGGCGGCATCGCCTCCGACAAAGAAGGTCAGCTTGCCCGCGCGGGCGGCGGTGTCGCCTCCGCCGGTCATCGGGGCGTCGAGAACATAGATGCCGCACGCCCTGGCTTGCTCGGCCAGCTCTTGCGTCAGGCGTGGCGGCACCGTGCTGTGAACGACAATGATTCCCCCGGGCTTCATGCCGGCCAGCAGGCCCGGCGCTCCGGATTGCGGCGAACAAGCCTCGCGCACCTGCGTCTCGTCGAAAAGCGCGAGGCAGACAACGTCCGAGCGGGAAGCAAGCTCAAAGACATCGGCCGCCGCGGTGGCGCCCAGTTCGACAAGCCGCTGGACCGGCTCCGGTCGAATGTCGAGCACGG